>CBDUBS010000013.1:0-35143 GCA_965365445.1 uncultured bacterium
GTCGCCGCGAGCAACCCGCCGAAGAACACGGTGTTCGGATGGCGCATAACCCAGCGTTGTACGGCCTCACCGGCCGGCGCCCGGTACCCTGCCGCCGCTTCGAGCGCGTCGATGCCGTCGTCGATCAGGTAGTAGCCGACGTGCGCCCGGCGCGGATCGTCCGACTCCGGCGCTTCTCCGGCGGCGCGGGCGAGCCTGACGGCAGCGCGCGCCACCTCCTCCTCGCTCCGGCCCGCCCGCCGGGCGATCCGCTCGACGACGTGGCGATACCGGTCGCGCGTGGCGAACGTCATCCGTGCGTAGCAGGCCGCCGGATCCTCTTTCAGCACCCTCTCTATCACGCTCTGCCGCTCTACGAACACCTGCCAGTCCATCCGGGCAATGGCGCGCAGGCTCGTAATGCTGTGCGCCATGATGACCTGCGTGAGGGCAAGCCGCTCCCGTGCGCTCGCCTCGGCGTCGTCCGTGCTCAGCCCCTCCTCCACCATCCACCGCTCGAGCGAGCGCCGGAAAGAGGAATCGTCCTGTTCCCGGTGAAGCTGGCGCAGGAAGCGGGCGGTGAAGGCGGCCTTGAGCGCTCGCGGCTCGCGCACGAGGCGGTCGAGGGCCGCGCCGAGCGCGCTCTTCTCGCCCGAGGTGCGGATGCGCTCGATCCACGTGTCCGCCGCGAGCACGGCGTCGAGGCGCTGCACCGTCCTCAGGGCCATGCGCCGCACGCTCTCTATCAGGCCGAGGCGCAACATCGCCGGCAAGGCCCAGAGCTCTCCGATCGTAAGGGGAGCCACCTCCTGGAAAGCGCCCACGAACAGGGCGGCGTTGTCGCCGTCGATGCGGCCTTCGGTGTGGGAAATCAGGCTGATGCACAGCTCGTAGACGCGGGGGTATCCGTCGAGCGGCCCGGCGGCGAGTTCGGGAAGCTCCCGATAGTATCCTTTCGGAAGCGTCTGACGCACCTCGCGAATATGCTCTTCTACGAGGTGGAAGTTGTCGAGCAACCAGTCGCCCGCCGTCCCCAGGTCGATGGGTGCGTCGGCGCCCGTGGAGAGCCGCGCGTGGATTTTCCTGAGGAGCCGTTCGGTTTCGTCCAGGCGCCCCAGAAGAGGCGCCTGCCGTGCTCCTTTTCGACCTCTGCCAAGCTGCTGCCCCCGCGCGAGATCTCGCGCGCGCTCGGCTAGGCCCTCGGCCCCCAGAAGGTGGCCGTGGATGGGGCCTGCAAACAGCTCCTGCTGCCCTCCGGCGCTGCGTGAAAAGAGGTGCGCGGCGCGCCGCCGCCACAAGCTGAAGCGTGATTCGATAGAGAGAACCGGTAGTAGAGCGACGAATGCGGCCCTGGATGGATTGAATGCGGAGACGCTTCACGACCCGGTGCAACGTCACGGGACCGCGAGCCTTTCCTGGTCGGCGATCAAACTGTCCGACTGATCGCACACGCCCGCATCGAGGAGGGCAGCCGGCTCGTAGGCGTCTACCGTCCAGCCCTTCACCCGGTAGACGGTACCTGTATCAGTTCGGACGGCTTTAGTTCCGCAATGGGCGCGTTCGACGTAGAACCGACCGGCGACGTGCCTGCCCATTCATAACCCGGGGATGAGATAATTGCTGACCTGTTATTGACAAGCAGCAAGGCCAACCGTCATCGGAAAGCATTCCGGATTACTCACCCCTCGCGCCGACGCCCCGGCCTGCCGGCGTCCGGCTTCTCGCTCTCGATCCACAGCACCGCCCGGCGCACCAGCTCGGGGGTGCTCTTGATGGCCAGCTTGGCCTTGATGCGGCCCCGGTGTGTGGCGACGGTCTTGGGACTGACGCTGAGCGCCGCGGCCATCTCCCGGGTGCTGAGTCCCCGCCCATGCAGCTCGAATACCTCCAGCTCCCGGTCCGACAGTTGTCCGAGAGACGGCTGCTGCCGGGCGGCCTCTGCCGGGGAAATTCCCCGGGAAAATTGCTGCATGACCTTGTCCTGCACGCGATCGCTCACGAAGTAGTGCCCTGCGAGTACCTGCCGGATGGCGGGGATCACGCGGCTCTCGGCCTCTTTCTTCATGAGATAGCCGGACGCGCCGGCCTGCAGCGCGCGCTCCGCGTAGAGCGACTCTTCGTGCATCGAAACGACCAACAACCCCAGGCCCGGCTGTTCGGCCTGGAGGTGTTTGATGAACTCGATGCCGTTCATCCCCTCCAGCGATATGTCTGCGATGACGAGGTCCGGGGCGGACCGCCGGATCTTCTCCAGCGCTTCCGCCGCCGTCTCGGCCTCGCCGCACACTTGCATGTCCATCTCTCCATCGATGAGTGTACGGTAGCCCCGGCGCATGACGGGATGGTCTTCGAGGATGAAGATCTGAGATTTCATAGGGGTGCTCGGAGCCAGGTCGTCATGGTCAGGTCGCGATGCGGAAGAAGCAGGTGATCGCGGAGCCTTCGCCCGGTACGCCGGCGACGCGCAGCCGGGCGCCGATCATCTCGGCACGGTAGCGCATGATGCTCAGCCCCATGCCGGAGGCGCGTCCCTGCTCGTCGTCCCCGCCGGTCTGCTGAAACCCCCTGCCGTCGTCCTCGATCTTCAGCTGGTACCGATGCCCTTTACGAGTGAGAGTAATCTGGATTCGGGTGGGATCGGCGTGCCGGACCGCGTTGGTGAGGGCCTCCTGTGCGATGCGGTAGAGGTGCATGCTCTGTTCGCTGCTGAGCGCCATTCCACCCACCTCCTCCTCGAACGAGCAGACGATCCCGGTCTGCTGCTCCACGTTCGCCGCCAGTTCCCGCAGAGCAACCGACAGGCCGCGCACGTCGAGAAGGAACGGGTTGAGGCCCTGCGCCAGCCTGCGCGCCTGTTCGATTCCATCTCCGAGTAGCCGGGCAATCTCCTCCATCTCTTCAGCGGTGACGGAACGGCCGGCCTGCAAGCTGCGCGCCAGGCCCCGCGTCATCATGGCGACACCCGTCAGATGGGTACCCAGGCCGTCGTGCAGGTCAACCCCGATCCGGCGCTGCTCGCGGTCGCTCACCAGCAGGATCTCCCGTTCCAGGCGCTTGCGATCGGTCACGTCGTAGAACAGGCTGAGGTAGCACGGATGGCCCTCGAACTCGATGGGAGTGGTCGAGACGATCAGGTCGTGCGGGCTGCCCGACTTGGACCGGATTCGGGTTTCCACCCCGGCCACGGCCCGATCGCTCGCGCGGTCCGTCGTCGCCGGATCGAGCTCGTCTCCGAAGAAAAGACCGAAGCTTTCTGCGGGCTGCCCGACGACTTCCTCCCGGCGATACCCGGTTATCCGCTCGAAATGCCCGTTCACGTCCAGGAAGCGGCCGTCTTCGCGCGTGACGATGCTCGCCGCCATCGGACCCGCGTGGAAGGCGAGCGTAAACCGCGCTTCACTCACCTGCTCCACTTTTTTCTGGGCCGTGATGTCGGCAAAAGTGAGGACGACGCCGTCGGCCGGCCCATCGGCCGACAGGTAGGGCATGGCCCGCAGGGCGTACCAGGCGCCGTCCTGCGCCTGAACCTCGCGCCGTACCTCCGTGCCATGCACGAGCACCTGTGCGGCGTCCTGCATGACGCCCGGATAGGTCAGCCGGTGAGCGAGATGTTCGAGGGGGCGGCCGATGTCGATAGGCAGCAGGCTAAAGAGCTTCGTGGCTTCCGGCGTGTAGAGAGCCACGTTGAGGCGCCGGTCGAGGAAGAGCGTAGCCAGGTTTGTGCTTTCGATCAGCGCGTGCAAGTCGTTATTGACACGCCGGTGCTCCTCGATCTTGTTCTGTAGCTCCTGGTTTACCGTGGTCAGCTCTTCGTTGAGCGATTGCATCTCCTCCTTCGCCACTTCGAGCTCCTCCACCATCGAGCGCAGTTCTTCGTTGAGCGACTGCATCTCCTGGTTCGCCACGATCAGCACATCGGTGGACGATTCGGAGGCGCCGGTATCCTTCGGAGGAGGCCTTTCGCTCCGGCTCGATGCCGCGGCGCCGGAAGCCGTTGCCGCGCCGAAGGGCAGCCCTTCGGGGCGGGAGGGAGAAAGCGGCTCCGGGCCCGGGAACGCGCGGGCTACGGGGAAAAAGCTGAGCGGCAGGGACGGCCGCGGGACGACGGTCCGCTGGAAGAGGCCGTGTTTTTTCGAGAGCGGGGTGAAGAACGGAGAATCCTGCCCAACACTCTCTGCGGAGCCCAGCAAAAGGCATCCCTCCGGCCGAAGGCTGTAGGCGAAGCGCTCCAGTACGTGCTGCTGCATACCCGCCTCGAAGTACATGAGGAGATTCCGGCACGAGAGCAGGTCGATTCTGGCGAACGGGGGGTCCCGGGTCAGGTCATGGGCAGCGAAGAGGACCGTGGCGCGCAGTTCGTCGGTAGCCTGGCAGAGGCCTTCCTTCCGGATGAAGAAACGCTGGAGGCGTTCCGGGCTCACGCCGGCCATAAGCGCTTCGGGGTAGCACCCGCGCCGGGCCGTGGCGAGGGCATCGCCGTCGATGTCCGTAGCGAGAAGCTGGACAGGCCTGTTCGCGCCGGCGGCGCCCCGGCGTTCCACAAGCAGCATAGCGAGCGAATAAGCCTCTTCGCCCGTCGCGCAGCCCGGCGCCCACACGCGCACGGCTGCATGCTCGCCGCCCCCGGCGGCCTCCTCGAAGAGCTTCGGGAGCACCTCTTGCTCGAGCATGAGGTAGGCCTCCGGATCCCGGAAGAAGCGTGTGACACTGACGAGCAGGTTCCGGAAGAGCGCCTCCACCTCGGCGTCGTCCTGCTGCAGACGACATACGTACTCGGGCAGGCTCTCGGTAGGCGCCAGCAACATCCGGCGGCCGATCTGGCGACGCAAGGTGGCGCTTTTATAGTGGCTGAAGTCGTACCCGGTCTGCGCGTGCAGCCGTTCGAGGATGTCGTGCAGGGCGCGCGCGTCAGCCTTAGGCAGCGGCTCAGGCCCGGCTGGAAGGGCCTGCCGCCGCACGCGGTCCCGCAGCGCCGCCAGCCGGGCCGGCATGTCGGCGGCGGGCAGAACGTAGTCCACCAGTCCCGTGGCGATGATGCTGCGCGGCATCGCGTCGTATTCGGCTTCGCCGGGTTCCTGAGCCAGGAGTATTCCGCCGCGCTCCTTGATCGCCCGCATTCCGAGGGTGCCGTCGGCGCCGCTGCCGGAAAGTACGATGCCGACGGCGCCCTCCTGCCGATCCTCGGCCAGCGAGAGGAAGAGATGGTCGATCACGCCGGCAGACGGCAGAGCGTCACGCGCGGAAACGACGAGCCGGTTCCCTTCGATCGAAAGGCGCTGCCCGGGTGCGATGACGTACACGCTCTCGGAGACGATCTCCACGGCAGCGCTCACCTGGACGACCGGCATCGCCGTGAAGGTCTGAAGGATACCGGCCAGCCGGCTTTCGTGATTCGGCGAGAGGTGCATGGCCAGGACGAACGCCATGCCGCTTCCTGAGGGGACATTCCGAAAGAAAGCCTCTACGGCTTTCAGCCCGCCCGCCGAAGCTCCGAGTGCGACGATGCGAAAGGACTCGTCCGCCGCCGGAGGAACCGTCTTGCCAGGACCGCCTGCCCGGCGCTTGCTCGATCTGTCAGCCATGAATATCCCTTGCGTTTGACACTCCGGAGAAGCCGAGAAGAACGCACGGGTTGCAACTCAGGCCGTACCGCCATCAGGTTAACCGTCTGACTTTCATATCAATATAAGCAACATGCTCGTCAAGGTCCGCGAAGCATCTGATAGCCGCCGTGGAGCGGCCGGAAAACACTTCCGGCGCCGGAACCCAGAACACGGCCGGCAGGAATCCGCGTACGAGCCGGCCGCCGGTCGTCAGGTAGGTGAGGACCATAAAGGCGCAGCTTTATAGACTGTACGGACGCCTGGTGGAAACGATCAGAATGACACGGAGTTTTCCGCCCCGGCGGCCGGATCCGTCGCTGAGGCCGCAAGCGCCTCGAAGCGCCGGATTCCGTCCACCATGTGGCGCCTCGCTGGTATGCTCCCCCATGCCGAAGGCGGCGCACCATTTACTCTTCGCCGCCCCGGCGCATGCGCTCGATCTATAGGTCTTGACTCAGAACAGCCCGTATGCTCTCCATCATGGCCTCCACGTCCCCCTTCAGAATGTAGGCCAAAGCCCCCGCCGTCCGTGCCTGTTCAGCGTAGTGAGGTTCCGGATGTCCCGAGAGGACGGCCACCCGTTGCCGGGGATTCCGGAGCAGGAGGCGCTTTAAGAGTTCCACCCCGCTCATCCCCGGCAGCGAGAGATCCGTCAGGACCAGGTCAGGAGCCGCCAGGGGAACCGCAGCGAGCGCTTCGGCGGCCGCCGAAGCGACGCCGCATACCTCCAGGTCCGGCTCCTCTTCGATCAGCATCACGAGGGCCTCTCGGACGAACAAGTTGTCCTCTACAATGAAGACGGTGCGTTTCATCAGGCGGGTTTAAGCCTTGCAGGCCGAGGATTGGGCAAGTGCGTCGCGCCCGCAACGGCCGGCTCATACTTCAGCGGTAAGAAGAGCATCATCCGTGTGCCTCTGCCGGGGGCGGCATCCACTTCGAGACAGCCACCGAGAAGAGAAAGCCGCTGCCTCATGCTGCGCAGGCCGAAGCCGCCCTGCCCGGTCGGCTGCAGTACCGCCGGGTCGAACCCGGCGCCATCGTCCTCGACGACGAGGAGGAGTCGGTCTTCTTCACGGATGAGTTTCACGCGGGCCCGGTCGACGCCGGCGTGCTTGACTACATTGAAGAGCAGTTCGCGCGTGACCTGATACATGAGCATGTTTATGGGGCCCGGCACGCGAACCGGGCAAGTGGATACCACTTCGACCTTCAACTTGTGCACATGCGCCATCCGGAGCGCCAGCCAGTCGAGCGTTGTGGTGATATCCGCGTCCTCCCCCGACAGCACCGGAGGACTCAGCTCGACGGTGAGGGTCCGGGTGACGTTCAGCGCCTGGGCGATCAGCGTGCCGGCCTCGCCCAGACGAGCAGCTTGCTTGTCGGAGAGGCTGCGGCTGAGCGCGGTTACACGAATCTGGAACGCGATGAGCAACTGCTGCAAATCGTCGTGAAGGAGCTGTGCGATTCGTTGCCGTTCGGCCTGCTCAGACAGAATCAGCTCCGAGGTCAACTGCTTTATCTGCTCGGTCCGTACGGTGACCAGATCTTGCAAGTCGCTGTTTATGCGGTTGGTTTTTTCGAGCTTGTTCCAGAGTTCCTCGTTGAGCGCCTGCAGTTCATCGTGGACCACCTGGAGGTCTTCCTTTGCGGCCGCGAGCTCCTCATTCGTCGATCTGAGGTGCTTGTTAACCGCCCGCAATTGCTCGTTCGATGCCGCCATCGCCTCTGTTTCGTACGTCTCTTTCATTGAATGAAGCTGTTCCTTTTCGGAGAAGGGATTTTTTACGGAGCCGGCGGATGATGACCACAGCTTCCCGGAAGCCGAAGGATTTGACCGTCTCCTGTGCGCGAGCCGGCGCCGGTTCGTTCCGCGCTGCAACCTCTGCCTGCTCCGCCACAAAGAGTATGAGGCTCGCGTCCGTTTCTTCCGATTCCTTCTCAGAAAAAGCTCGGTCCTTTTGGGGCTCATCATGGCAGGTGTGTGGTTTTCGGTCGATGAAAGGCAAAAGGCTTCGCAAGAGCCATGCAGGCTGATTTGGCATCACCGTACTGGTGCGCAAAGAATCGATGCGGCATCTGACTCCAAGAACAGCCATCTCGTCATCCAGTATTGTAGGCATTTTGCTTATCCAGTAATGGGCAGTAATCCTGCAAAAACAGGTTATATCAAGTATATCAATTAGTTTAGGTCATAAGGCCGACCCCCTCTCCTGTCTCCCACCGCAGTAAATGAACGCTCATCCAGTCATCAGCAAGGTGCTTACATCAGGAGTCGCAAGGACCCTCCCGTTCCCCATCTCGGCCGGCGTTTATCCCTTAAGCATTTGCGGGATGCCGTCATCCGGTACGCTTCCGGCTCTGGTATATGCGAGGCGTCAATGATTGAGCGCGTACTCACCCTCGATCCGGGCGAGGCGGCCCGTCGCGATGCTGATGCTTGTCCGGGGCAGATTCGGCATACCGCCGCGGGTCCGGAGAGAGCTTGGAGGTATTCTTCAGGTTTCCGAGCCGACCTTTGGGTTCAGTAGGGCAAGATTCGGCCTGTCACCATGAGCACACAGGAGTAATGTATGGCATTTTGAGAAGCGCCTCATTCCAAAAGCGCTCACTCCTCTGCTGAACCCAGACTGCCGAACTGTTGTGAGGCATGGAAGATGGTCAGCACCGCAACCGCCTCGTCGTCTCGATCCACGAGGTATACGATG
The DNA here is from genome assembly GCA_965365445.1 of uncultured bacterium. Taxonomy (GTDB): domain Bacteria; phylum Bacteroidota; class Rhodothermia; order Rhodothermales; family DASSAV01; genus CBDUBS01. Next base: position 8,288 of record CBDUBS010000013.1, read on the forward strand.
CGAAAGTTGCGGTAAAGTACTTCACGGATGGCTTCATCGTTGATCTCCGGCACTAGGCGGCCCAGGCGAGGAAAGCGCTCCAACGACCGAATCTTCTCGATCACCTTCTCCTCGAAGACTTCTGCAAAATCGGCCGCGCCCACACGCTCGTAGTATTCGATGACCGCATCGAGTTCGCTCTGCGCCTGCTAAGTAAACCGGATGTGTGCCACGGCGCCTACCCGGCTTGCTTTGCCTGTCGGCGCACCTGAAGCCGGGTCTCCACCTCATCGAATGGCGCGGTTTTCCCTTGCCGGGCCTGTCTCAAGCCAACCTCAATCTTATGCAAGAAAACGAGGCGCTCGATGGCATCTTCGATGGTGGCATCCTCCGGAAGGTCTTCAACGGCGCGAACGATCTTCGCTTTAATAGATGTTTGAGGCATCGGGAGGCCTGTGTATGATTCGAGTTTCAGAGCCACCGGGCTGATACGCTCGGAGAATTTTGGAGTTCTGAAGTGGGCCTCAAGCTGCCTGCGCCCTATCCCCATTGTTTCCGAACAGCCCCGCGCAGCCGTCGAAGGGCTATGCCCTTACATGGACCGCACCGCCATGGTCGATTCGGTTGCGCCCGGCATATGATCGGCCGCCGATGGGGCTCAGGTGGTTGGCGCTTGAACAGACGCTCTCGGATCGGCCGCCGGGTGGATCTGGCAACGGAGGCTTCCATGAGCCGGCGGTTGCGTCCGCTCATCGAGCAAGATCCGAAGGTGCTGTACGGAGAGCGACGCGCTGCACCTCGGATATATCCTCGAAGCACTCGTCTACCGCTTCACCCTGATCGCGGAGCCCTACCCGAGCAGCCGGCGAACGAAGTTCGGAAGGGCGAACGCGCCCCGGTGCACCTCCGGGTTGTAGTACCGAAGGTCCTCTTCGAAGGGGGCGATCCGGCGGCGAGTCTCCTCCGGATCGAAGTCGTCGAGGGGATGAAGGCTTTTTCCGGCCATGGTGAAGCTCCAGGTGCCGGTGGGGTATGTTGGGATGTGGGCGAGGAACATATCTACCCTGGGAAAGATGCTCCCGAGCAGTTTGTGAGCCTGCCGGATGGAATCCCGGAACGTCGTATCGAAGGGCGACTCGGTTTGCGCAACCAGGATGCCGTCGGGGGTGAGTATGCGGGCGCAATCCCGATAGAAGGCTTCGCCAAAGAGGCCTTCGGCAAACCCCACGGGGTCGGTCGAGTCCACGGTAACGAGGTCATATGTTCCATCCGGGGTGTTCTTCACAAACTCGATGCCGTCCCGGACGTGCACCGTGCACCGGGGGTTGTCCAGCTCGGAGCTGACGCCGGGGAAGAACTCCCGGGAGGCGTCGATCACCACCGGGTCGATCTCGACCAGGTCCACCCGTTCGATGCCCGGGTGCCGCAGCACTTCACGGACGGTGCCGCCGTCGCCGCCGCCGATGACGAGGACCCGTTTCGGGTCAGGCAGGAGGCACAGCGCCGGATGGGCGATCATCTCGTGGTAGACGAACTCGTCGCGCTCGGTGAGCATCACGAGGCCGTCCAGGGTAAGCAGACGGCCGAAAGCGTCGGTCTGGAACACCTCGACGCGCTGGAAGTCGCTCCGGCGGCTGAAAAGTAGTTCCTCGATGCCGAAGGTGATGCCGGTGCGCGCTTCCCAATATTCCGTATACCGGAGATCGAATTCTTTTTGCTCAGGCATGGCGATGGTAATAAAAAGTGTGGCAGGCCCTTTGAGGAGCCTGCCACACTGGATCTTCACGTCCCGGTTTACGCCGCCATTTCGGCCAACGTCGCCGAATGGGCAGCGGACGGCTTGTGCGCCACCCGCTCTGGAAAAAGCCCTCGTTTCAGCTCCATACTCGAGGTATTGAGCGACCGAAACTGCTTTTCCAGATACTTCTGGATGACCCACGGGTCGATCGTTTCACCGCAAGTGAAAATATCGACGGCGGCGTAACCGTGTTCCGGCCACGTATGGATTGCTACGTGGGATTCCGCGATGACGACCACACCACTTACTCCATGGGGACTAAACTCGTGAAACGTGTCTGAGATGATGGTTGCGCCCGACATACGAACGCCCTCCAACAGAACTTCCCGGATCAGGTCTTCGTTGTTGAGCGCCGAACGATCACAGTCGTAGAACTCAACCAGGATCTGTCTTCCGAGTGCTTGCATTGGCCTACCCTCCTCCGCTCTGATACCAGAGCGATTTGCACCCCCTGTCCGCCACAGACAGAGAAACATTGTATGTGTTAGAACCCCGCAGAACGGGGACTTCCACCCATACAACCGCAGTCCTGGTGAACGAAGGGTAGGGGGTGCCGGAAGACGTCGGTACACGCTTATGTTGCCGTTTCACACGGCATAGCAACCCCTTTAGCTCTTTCACCAGCCGCTAGCGCATCGCACCACGCCAGGGCAGCTGTCGCTCGGGCGACGGGCCGCCTCCTTCGAGGAAGGAGCAGGTGCGCTTGATGCTATTCCAAAGAACGCGGAGCGGTTTTCGAGGTCTACCGGGTGGCGCCGGCGTTACCCCAAAAAAGGCGGTCCAAAGTTAATTGTTTTTCACCTCGTACGCTAACGGATACGGATGTGAAATGCCGGTGCACCCCGATCCGTCCCTGCTATACGCACAAGGATGGGCACAAACGCACCCCGGGGGTACATGTTCCGACGTCCAGGGGCTCTGGAGCGCACCTGCGGGGGCTGCATCATTTTTTCAAGGTAGCCGCGAAGGAGCCGCCGTCGTGTCTTACGAAAGGTATAAGGGCAAGGAATCATCAAACCTTCAAGGGCGAGGGCTCTTGCCTCGTGGGCGCGGTATAGTTATCTTGGTCGTCCTGTTCATGGCAGGACCAGATCCCGTAGCTCAGGTGGTAGAGCAACTGACTTTTAATCAGTGGGTCGCAGGTTCGAGTCCTGCCGGGATCACACCCTTCCCGCCCGGGTGGCGAAATTGGTAGACGCACCATCTTGAGGGGGTGGCGCCCGTTAGGGCATGCTGGTTCGAGTCCAGTCCCGGGCACCAGAAACCCGCATTTCCGTAAGGATTTGCGGGTTTTTTGATGCCCTGCAAGCTGAAATGTAGTCCGGCCTTGCATCAGGCGCTCCTCCGCGCTCCGAAGAGTTTGGCTTCCAGCGTGGCGACCTGCTCCCGGCTCATGGCCGCGACGTGTATCGGTAGCACTCGGTTGGACTGCTCCCCCTATCATTCCCGCATAGATGGAGAGGATGGGGGTCCTTACAGCCGCGCGGAGCTTGCCGCCCGGAGCAGACGGCGCATCCGGGCCGCCGTCTCGGCGTAGCGGGGATCCGAGGCCAGGTTCGTCAGCTCCTGCGGATCGGCCTGGTGGTCGTAGAGTTCGATTCCGGCTCGGCCTTCGTCCCATTCGGTGTAGCGCCACCGCTCGTCGCGCACCGTACGCCCCATGAACGCGTTCGCCCCGGAGCCGCGTGTAACCTGGGTATAGGCCGGGTGGGGCCAGGGAGCCTCCGGGTCCCGAAGCAGCGGCAGCAGGCTCCGCCCGGCTACGTGAGGCGGCGCGCCGAGGCCGGCCCACTCGGCGATGGTCGGGTAGAGGTCCAGCAGTTCCACTACCCGGGGGGAAGCACCCGGCCCTCCCTCCGCAGGAGGGAGGAGCCCCGGCGCCCGAATGAGGAGCGGCACCCGTGCGGACTGCTCGAACAGGCTCATCTTCATCCACTGGCCGTGCTCGCCGAGCAGATAGCCGTGGTCGCTCCAGAGCACCACGAGGGTGTTGTCGGCCAGACCAAGGCGCTCCAGGGCATCCAGCACGCGCCCTACCTGGGCGTCCATAAACGAGACGGCGGCGAAGTAGGCCCGCACGGCCTGGCGGCGCTCCAACTCCGGGAGGCCCCAGTTAGCCGGTTTTGTCCACTGGGCGGCCTCCGGCACATCGGCCAGGTCGGCGGTAGGATCGCCGGGGACGCTGATCTTCTCCAGCGGGTAGAGGTCGAAGTATTTCTTCGGGGCCACGTAGGGGGTATGGGGCCGGTAGAAGCCCACGGCCAGAAAGAACGGCTCGTTCCTGTACTGCTCGAGAAGCCGAATGGCCTCTGTGGCGACTTTGCCGTCGGTCTGGTCCTCGTCCGGGCCGGGGTCCTCGCGCCACGAGAGAGCGCTTCCGAGGCCGCGCTTCGGAGTGACGTTCGTGATGGTCTCCTCGGCTACCTTATCCCGCCCGATAGGGTTGAACCGCTGCTCCCACGAAAGCGAGTCGTCCAGGCCGTTCGTGCCGATCTGGCCCGGCACGCCGAAGTGATAGATTTTGCCCACCCGGGCCACCCGGTAGCCGTGGTTGCGGAAGAGCTGCGGCAGAGTGACGACCTCCGGCAGGTCGTCACGGAAATGTTTGTGCAGATCGTACACCCGGGTCGAGTCCGGCCTGAGACCGGTCATGAGCGAGGTGCGGCTCGGGCTGCAAAGCGGGAACTGATTGTACGCCCGGTCGAACCGGACGCCCGTTGCGGCCAGCCGGTCGATGTGCGGCGATTGTACGACGGGATGGCCGTAGGCTCCGAGGGCGTTGTTCAGGTCGTCCACTGAGATGAACAGCACATTCATCCGGGGCTGCGCCGAGGCCGTAAGCGGCAACAGGAGCAGCAGGGCGAGAAGGCGTAGTTTCATGGGCGCGCGACGGCTGGAAAGGAGGTTATGCAAAGATACATCCCACGGGCATACTGCGCCTGCCCGTCGCTTTATTTATAGGCGCGGCGGCGGCTATATTACCAGGCAGCCCCTCCCCTAACCTACCGGGTTTCGTGATGAAATACACTTTCCTGTTCGTCTGTTTGTTTTTCGGTGTGACGGCTGCACACGGGCAATCCGAAAGCCGCCGGGATATGGTCGTCGTCACCTCGGAGAAGGCTGCAACAGGGGTTCGCGAGGGCGGGGACGGCATCCTGCGGGTGAACGTTTCCCCTGAAGATGCACGGGGGTTCCAGGCGCGGGGTTCGGTTCGTTACAGTGAATTCGGCGCTGCGGGCAACGGCAAAACCGACGATATGGACGCCATCGCGGCGGCCCATGCCTTCGCCAACCAGCACGGTATCCCGGTGAAAGCCGACGCGGGGGCCACGTACTACATCGGAGGGAAGGAACGCACCGCCATAATCCAGACCGACACCGATTTCGGCACGGCGGCCTTCATCATCGACGATAGAGCCGTCGAGAACCGCACGGCCTCCGTTTTCAATGTGTCCTCCAGCCTGCAACCGCTCGTGGTTAAGGGAGTGGCGTCGCTCAAAAGAAACCAGGAGAAAATCGACCTCTCCCTGCCCGGGCCCAGCCTGATTACCGTCACCAACGCAAACGTCAGGCGCTATATCCGCTTCGGACTGAACCAGAACGACGGCGCTCCGCAAACCGATATCATTGCCGTGGACCAGGCCGGCAACGTAGACCCCTCTACCCCGATCATCTGGGACTTCGACCAGATTACCGAAATGACGGCCCTACCCATGGACCAGACGACGCTGCATATTACGGGAGGGCGCTTCACGACCATCGCCAATCAGGCTGAATCCGAGTATAACTACCATAGCCGAAACATCGCGATAACGCGTTCCAACGTCATCGTGGACGGTCTGGAACACCGTGTAACCGGTGAAGGAGATCACGGCGCACCCTACAATGGATTCTTGAGGATCAGCGACTGCGCCAACGTGACGGTCCGAAACACCCTGTTGACCGGACACAAGACGTACGTTACGATCGGGAGGGCAGGCAAGCCGGTTTCGATGGGGTCCTACGACCTGACCGTAAACCGCGCCCTGAATGTTTCTTTCATTAATTGCAGCCAGACGAACGACATCAACGACAGCACATACTGGGGTATTCTGGGCTCTAACTTCAGCAAAAACCTCCTGTACGACCGGTGCACCTTTTCCCGGTTCGACGCACACATGGGGGTTGCCAATGCCACCATCCGCAACTCGACACTGGGGCACATGGGCATCAACGCCATCGGAACCGGGCTCCTCATGGTGGAGAATTCCACCATCAACGGCCGGACGTTCATCAATCTGCGCAGCGATTACGGCAGCACCTGGGAGGGGGAATTCGTTATCCGGAACTGCACGTTCGTACCGGCCGGGGGGAGACCCGTCAGCGCCGCCCTGATCGGCGGATCAAACTCCGGGAAACACGATTTCGGATACATCACCTACATGCCGGAACGGATTACCTTCGAAAACCTCCACATCGACGATTCCAACCACCCGGAGGGATATGACGGCCCCGCTATTTTTGCCGACTTCAATCCGGAGTTGACCAGCGCATCCTACAAGGAAGATTTCCCCTATATCCGTACTAAAAAGGTTATCCTGCGGAACGTAACCACCGCCAGCGGCAAACCCCTTCGGCTGAGCGACAACCCGTACATGTTCAAGGATGTGGAGGTGGTCCGGGAGTAGGTCCCGGCAGCGGGGCTAACAAATAGGGCGCCGTAATGTACATTCCGGCACAACCAGCACAGAGGGAGCCCTCATGAATGAAGTAAGCACTATCGACGCCCGGGCCAGGTTTTCGGATGTCGTCAACCGGGCGAGCTACGGAAAGGAGCGCATCATCCTGACGCGCCGGGGCAAGCCCATCGCCGCCGTCGTGCCCATCGAGGATGTGGAAGCCCTGGAGGAGATCGAGGACCGGATCGATCTGGAAGAAGCCCGCAAAGTTCTGGCTGAGGGCGGACCGACCATCCCCCTGGAAAACCTCAAGCGAGAACTTGGTATTGAGTAAGCACCGGGTAGAAATCGCGCCTGCCGCGGCAAGGCAGATTCGTAAGCTGCCGCACTCGGTGTAGACGCCGGTCGTCAAGGCCGCCGAAGCATTGGCCGATGATCCGCACCCACCGGGCTCAACGAAACTCAGGGGGAAAGAGAACTTCTACCGTATCCGGGTCGGGGACTACCGGGTTATTTATCAGATACGGGATGAGGTCTTGCTCGTGCTCGTCGTCCGCGTGGGCCACCGCCGCGACGTGTACCGGTAGCGGCCGGTGGTTCGCTCACGCCAGGCGAACTGTGGTCCGTGTACACCAGCCGGCCCCGGAGGCGTCAGAATAGCGGAAAGGGGCGGCAGAGGGGTGTTTCTCCCGGAAGTTAGCCATGCCTGAGGCCAACACCCGGCGGCCCTTCGGGCCACCTCCCTCGCAGGGAGGGGTTGCGTTGCGCCCGCCGTCGCCGCAATGGAGAGGATGTTTCTCCCGACAGCCTGTCAGCGGACATCCACACGGTAGTCGCGGCCGGGTTGAATCGGGAAGCGGAGGGCGCCGGTGCGGACGTCCGGCTCGCCGGGTACGGACTGGCCGGAAGTGAGGTCGGTTACGGAGCCTGGTTGACCGTCGTGGGTGATCGTGGAGCGCCCCTTGCCGTCGGGCCAGATGAACGCGTACCGGGCGCCTTTGCCCACGGGATAGACGACGGCATACAGATCGTCTCCGTGCCGCTCGACTACTACCCCTTCGCCGCCGATGAACACCGGGATCTTGTCATCCGGGAGGGGATAGTCCCGTAGGAGGCGGGGGCCTTCGTACCGCACGCCGGTATCCGGATCGATCCACGTTCCGGTGGGGAGGTACACGTCCCGGGAGAGGGCCGTGGCGTAGTCGTCGCCGTAGGCGGGCACAGCCAGCATGGAGGGGCCGAGCATCCAGGCATATCCGCGCGTGGAGTCGTTGGCGAGGCCGTAGACGACCGGGTCGTTAGGGTAGGCCACGGGCAAGGGCGTCATGGCGTGGGGAAAGCCGGTTTCGTAGCTTTGCAGGACAGCACTGTAAATGTAAAGGGCGTGGCGGTGGTGCCACAGGGCCGCTTTCCGGACGGCCGTTTCGAGGCGGTCGTCGTCCAGGCGCCACGGACCGAGGCCCATCGCCATGACGGGTGTTACGGCGGCAAAAAGGGCGTTGCGGATGAAGTACCGCTTCTGATCGGGGGTGAGCGGAGGCATGAGGTACTTGCCCGCCACGATGTCCGTGTAGACGGCCGAGGCTCCGGAGGCGGCGTAGTTCAATGCGTTGATGACAGGGCGGTCCTGATCGAATCCGTATTTGGTATCCTCCAGCCGGAGGATGTCGCCGGGGACCGCGTAGGCCGCGTTGCGCACCATGACGGCGTTGCCCCGGCGCATGAGTTCGAGGTTGACTGCGTTTAGCTTCGCGTCGTCGTAGAGCTGGTCGCCCTCGCCGAGCATAGTGTCCTCCTTGAAGCCGTCGGCCCCCCAGCGGGCGGCTCCCGAGGCAAACCAGTCTACCGCAGCCGGATTGGCTCCGTCGAGCAGGTAGACGGACCCGGCGGGGAAGTTCACCCGGAAGGTGTCCGGGCCGGTGCGGAGGAAGCCGCGGGCGAGTCCCTCGGGGGTGTAAGGGCCGTCGTTGGGGGGATGGTAGTAGCCGCCCCGCTCCGGGAGCGCCTTGAAGTTGATCCGCAAGCCGAGGTAGAGTTCGATGCCGCGTTCCCGAAAGAACCGGCCGAACCCCTCCGGGTCGGGGTAGCGCGGATTCGGGAGGCCGTCATTGCGGCCCGCTTCCGGCGCGTCGTCCCAGATGCCGAAGCTGGTGGTGGCGCCCTGGTCGGGCTGTTTTCGGCTGCCCTTCCAGAACCCCGAACCTACCACGGCCCACCGGAGCGGATAGCCCTCGGCGAGGTACCGGCGTATGTCTTCCTCAACCGATTGCTGGAATGTGTTCCACCCGAGCGATCCGAAGGCTTCGTAGCCAAGGTCGAAAAACCGGGGCTTCGGCCGGGCATCCGAATATCCGGCTTCTTCACGGGCAACCTTATAGCTCCGGTAAACGTCCTTCATGGACCCAACGAAGTAGTACAACGCGGCTTGCCTTACTCCGTGGGCGCCCAGGCGGTTTTCCGTGGAGTCCACCGCGACACGTTTGCGGCCCGGCTCGAAAAGCACCTGCCCGAACCCCTGCGCCGGAAAGACGGTGAACGTGGAGACGAACCGGCGGCCGTTGTCGGTGTTGTGAAAGTTGTCGTCCCGGAAGCCGAATACGTCGGTGCTGCGCCCGTATCCGCCGTGATCTCCGAGGCCGTAGGCCGGAGCGAGCGCCGCGGTCCGGGCGTCGATCACGAACGGCCCCTCCCCCTCCGGCATGATGCGGAGGCGCACGGTGTGGGTGTCGAGGCGGACCGAGACGACCGCCCGCTTACCCCCTACCGTCGTTACGCGCAGCCGGGCGGAAGCGGGGGCACGTTCCAACACCTCCGTGGTATGGGCATCCTCGGGCTCTACGGAACCGAACCGGAGGCCGGAAACCGGGTGCGGCGGAGCCACCACACGGCCGTCCGGCCGCTCGAATCCGTACCGAAACCCCTGCCTGTGGATGACGAGCCGGTAGGCGGGCCCTTCGAGGGCGATGGGGTCGCCAGTGGGCGTGTGGAGCCGGGCGCACCCGGAGGCAATGAACACGACCGCAAGCCCGGCACACACGGAACGAACCATGGTTGGATACCTCTATTTCCGCCGGTAAACGCGGACATAATCGACCAGCATATATCCCGGCAGGGCGGCGTCATCGATGGGGCCGGCAAGCTTCTCGTGCCCGAGCGTGGTTAGCCAGATGTTGATCGGGTCGTGCTCGAACTCTTCGGCAGGATAGGCCAGCACGCATCGCAACTCCCTGTCGAGGAAAAACTTCACTTCACGATTCGTCCATTCCCAGGCATAGACATGAAAGTCGGTGGTCGCATCGAAGCCAAGCGGGTACTGATAGCCTATGCTGCAACTCACGCTTCGCCCGCCCCCGGTCGGATTGGACGGCTCAGGAAGCCAGCTTATGATCCCGGTATGCCCGTAGGTAGGGGTATCGGAATCGAATTCCATAGCGTCGATCTCGGTGCGGCGCTGGAGGGTATAGGTATCGCTCCCGTCGCCGTACATACCCCAGAACGACTGATGCCACCCGGAACCACCGTGCATCCTGACGCGCGCCTCGAAATAACCATACCGGAACCGCTCCTTGCTGATGATTCCCGCCCCCGTGTGCTCCAAACCGCCGAAGCGTTCCTTTTTCATACCCAGCACGGCATGGCCCTTCTCGACCCGCACGTTCTCCGGCCTCTGCGCGCTCTGTAACTTGACGTCGGTGCGGTAATGCCAGCGCGTGGTATCCAGAGCGGTTCCTGTGAAGTCGTCGGACCAGACCAGCCGATACCCGGCCGGGGCGCCCGAGAGAGCGGCGGCGTCCGGAGGGCCGGGCATTGGGTAAGAACGCGGCCCTACGCACGCGCTCGCAACCAGGCTCGTAACGAGAATGGGAAGAAGGAGGTTCATTGCGCCCTGTATCGGGTTACGGGAAGCAGGGGTAGGAATACCCATCGTACACGTCCGCTAACATCGCCCTACCGTGAAACGGTCTCTGCCGGGGGAGGAACGGCAACCGCCCGGCGGCCGAGGCGGCGGAGGCCCAGGGCCGGCAGCAACACGACGAGACCCATCACGAGGGGCAGCGCCCGGCCTTCCGGCGTGAACAGACTCAGCGCCGCAATACTCAGCCCCAGGAACGCCAGCGCCGCCGAGAGCACCCGGAGGCTGTAGGCGCTCTGCCCGAGTCCCTGAACGGCGTCCGCTTCCTCCTCGAGTGTGGGCGAGGCCGGGTGGACAGCGGCGGCGAACCGTGGGTCCGTGACTCCACGTTGCCGGTTCCACCCCTCGAAGGCCAGCAGAATAAGGACCGGCACCCCTACCCCGACTGCCATCTCTACTCCCCGCGACAGGCTCAGCCCGAAAAATACCGGCGAAACGGACTTGAACCCGAGGTTGATCGCGAGGCCGAGCACGGTGGCCGTCAGTGCTCCACGCGAGGTCAGGTAGCGGGAGAACAGCGCCCAGATGGGCGGAGCCATGATCGGGCCGCCCGCCAGTGCGCCCATCGTGATGACCAGGTTGACGATGCCGCCCATTCTGGGCACCAGCAGCGCAATCCCGATGACCACCCCGCCAATGACGACGGTGGATACGCGGGCCACCACCATCTGAAGACGCTCCGAGGCCGAAGGGTGGATCAGGTTCTTGTATACATCATGCGTGAACACGGCCGACGTGATGTTCAGTGTCGTCTGGGCTGTGCTGGCCGTTGCCGAGATCATAGCAGAGAACAGGATGCCCAGAATGCCCACAGGCAGGACAGCTTCGCTGACCAGGATGTACGCACCCTCGGCTTCCAGGCCGGTCAGGTTGGGGTTCATCACCCGGTAGGCCATTGGAGGGAGCATCCACAGCATCGGGCTGACCACGTACAGGGCCGCATACAGCAACCCGACCTTCCGGGCCGAGCGTTCGTTCGCCACCGACGTGTATTTCTGGATGAAGCCCCAGTTGCCGGCGAGGTAGAAAATGGAGTACAGCACATAGGCCGCGATGAATGCCGCCGTGAATTCGCCCGAGAACAGGTCGAAGAACCCGGCGGGGGTTTCCGTGACCAGCGCGTTCAGGCCGCCGATGCGAGCCAGCGAGAGCGGCACCACCACGAATACGGCCACCATCAGGATGACGAACTGAAGCGTATCCGTTATGAGCACCGCCCAGAGGCCGCCCACCGTCGTGTAGAGCACCACAACGCTCCCAATGACGAGGATGCAGGCCTGGAGCGAAAACGGCGTCGCGACGGAAATCATCTTGGCGACGGGGTAAAGCACCGCGCCCGTGGCGAAGACGCCGTAGATCATCACGATGTACGAGTAGAACTGTTGCAAGCCCGTCCCGAGCCGTTTCCCGATGAACTCGGCCGCCGTGAGGGCGCCGGTGCGCCGCCACCGGGGGGCGATGAACAGGGCCGTGACGAACCCGGCCAGGCACATCGTCCACTGGATCGTGACGGCCACCCAGCCCAGCTCGTAGGCGATGGCTCCCCACACCACGAACGTACCCGCCGAAAAGAAGCTCATGTAGAGGCTCAGGCCGCTGATCCACCAGGGCGCCTGCCCTCCGGCTCCGAAAAAGCTGCGGGTGTTGGCGCCCGTGCGGGCCATGGCAAGCCCGGCGACGAGCACCGTAGCCAGGTACACGCCCAGCATCACGAAATCGATGGTCTGCATCGGTCAGCGGTCCAGAGGGTGGTAGCTAGCGGAGGGTGAACGAGCGGTCGGCGGCGGAAAAGCCGGTCGGGCGCATCAGATCGACGCGCACCCGAACGGCTTTTGGCGCGGCGGCGGTCAGTGAAACCTCCGCCGACGCACCGGGCTTCAGCTCGGGGAGCGGTCCGGTTTGCTCCGCGAGTACGTTGCCTGCCCTATCCAGCGCCTGCATCCGGACGCTGTATCCTGTCAGGGTGTACCGGGGAAAGTCCTTGCGGGCCATGATACGGAACCGTCCGGCGACGCCCCGGGAGGACCTGCTCGCTTCCCCGTCGATGACGGCCGGGGCAAACTCATCGCGCAGGGTGAAATAGGCGGGACGGGGACGGCGGTGAATGTCCACCACCCCCCAGGGGCGGTACCCGTCCGGGTTGGTGCCCGGGTAGCGGCTGCTGTAGTCGTTGTACGTCCAGATGGACGCCCCGACGACGTAGTCGCGCTCCCGCAGGGTATCTATGTAGGCCCGGTTGTATTCCGTGCGGGCGGCATCGTCGGCTACCTGATCCGCGCGGACGCCCCATTCCGTAATCAGGATGGGCTTATCCGGCCACCACCGGTGCGCCCGGTCCAGGGCCTTCGCTGCGTTCTCCGGACTGCCGTAGATATTCACGCTCACGAGGTCCACGTACTCGGGGCCGCGAGCTTCCGGAGGTACATCTGTATCGGCCAGCAAACTGCCGAGCCCGGCGAAGGTTACGAACCGGCTGTCGTCCAGGGTTTTCGTATACCTGTACATGTCGCGCGTCCAGCGAAGCCCGGCGGGGGTTTCCGAGAGGTATTCGTTGCCGAGGCTCCACCCGATGACGGAGGGGTGGTTCCAGTCGCGGTAGATCATCTCCTCCATCTGCCGCCGCCACTTGGCCCGGATTACCGGGTCGTCCATCTGTTGCGGGGCGAGCTGCCAGTTGCCCGGCTCGGCAATGATGAGCATGCCGTTCCGGTCGGCCCAGTCATATACGGCCGGGGCGGGCGGGTAATGGTGCATCCGCTGGAGCATCATGTTGGCCTCTTTCATCAGGCGCATGTCCATTTCGACGAGGCTATCCGGCTCGCTCATTCCCAGCACCGGGTGGTCCAGGTGGCGATTGGCTCCACCCATCTTTACGGCCTCGCCGTTGAGGAGCAAGCGCGTGCCGTCGATCTCCACTTTGCGGATGCCGAACACGGCTGTGGTCTGGTGCTCGGCTCCGCCGTCTCCGGCGGCCGCAGCGGTCATCTCGTAGAGGTTCGGGCGGTCGAAGTGCCAGAGTTCTACCCGATACGCGGGCAGGGACAGCCGAAACGAAACGGGGCGGGTATCATACGGCATCACCTCGACCGAAGCCTGGAGGGCCTGCGCGCCGGGGCCTCCGGCCAGCACGTCCGCCCTGCCCTCGCGGCGCAGCGTTAACGCTACCGTAGCGCGGCGCACCCGGCCGGTGGTATTGGTGATCCAGACGGTAGCCTCGATGTCGGCGGCGCCCCCGTTCAGGTCGGGCGTCGCCACGATGCGCTGGTTATCGACGTACAGATCCGGGCTGACCAGCAGGACCACATCGCGCACGATGCCCCCGAAATCCCACCAGGGCATCACCTGCCTTATGGGCGCGGCCCCCGGCCGGATGGCGGGCACGGTGGTCAGGTCCAGCGTATTGTCCACCTCGACGGCGATCAGGTTATCCGGTCCCGGCACTACGGCACCGGTAATGTCGATCTCGAAAGGGGTGTAGCCCCCTTCGTGCGTCCCTACGGGTTGTCCGTTCACCCACACCCGGGCCTTGTAGAACACCCCGTCGAAGGCCAGCCGGATTACCTGCCCTTCTCCAATTACGGGCCCCTCGAACGTGCGACGGTACCAGGCCTTGCCGGTGTGCTTGTACCGGGGGTCGGCGGGCCAGCTATGCGGCACGCTCACCACGTCCCAACGGTCGTAGCTATCCATTTCGGCGGCCGAAAGCCGGTGCCAGCCGTACAATTCGCCCAGGCCGAGCGGATCGAGGGCGAAGTGCCACCTGCCGTTCAGCGAGGCATACGGGGTTTCCTCTGCTCGCGCACTCGTCGGAAGGAGCAGCGCCACTAGGAGAGCAATCCATAAGGCAACAGACAGGGCATAAGGGCGGTTCGAAGGCATAGGATGCGAGCGCGTGTTAAGGAGAGGTTTTAGAAGCAAGGGTACGCTGGTTCGGTCAGTTAACCTCAAGCGTGGCGGATCTGGTGAAGCCGAGGTACCCGTAGGATACCCGCACCCGGTCTTCCGGCGCAACGCGCAGATGGTCGTCGCCCGATTCAGGGTAAGGCCCGAGGTGAAGGGTGCCCTCGAAAAAGCCTGTATCGGGGCCTGTTTCCCGGAGAGGCAGGCGGGATTCGACAACCTCTCCGTCCGGCGACGTTACGGCCACATTCACCCAGCCGCGTTCGACTTCTGCAGGGTGGCGGTTGAGGGCCGCCTGGAGGCGCACCCGCACCGAGTCGCCCGGGCTTGCTCTGTGGGCGGGACGCCCGGCGGCGTCCAGCAGGCTGATTTCGTGTGAGGCGAGCGTGGAAAACGTGAGCGTACTCATCCAGGCGCGGTTGGTGACGGCCCATCCTTCGGTGGCATACGCTTTTTCGGTTCCGAGGCCCGCATACCCTTCGGGGTTGTAGGGAAAGGCCGCATCGAGCGGAGAACCGTCGAGGGCGCCCCGGACGAGGGCCAGGTCTCCCGCACCGTGGGGGTAGGCATCCGGCCATCCCCGCTCGACGCCGGGCCAGTAGCCGCCCTGCTCCTCCCGTTCCGGACTCCGGTGGCTCAGGTGAGCCCCTACGGGGTTCTGCCCGAAAACGTAATTCACCTGCGACCAGGCCCGGCGGCGCAGTTCGGCGTCGCCAAGGACGTGCGCCACGGCGAACATGGCCCCGCCCAATCCGGCGACGGTGCCTACTTCCTTACTTTTCGGGTGAGCCCACTCGGCATCGGAGTGCGTGCGGTAATGCCAGAGGTTGTCGGTACGGGTGAGAATGTAATCCCGCCAGGCGGCCAGCTTTTCACGCGTACCCGCCGGCGCTTTCGCCGGAGCGACCATCAGGAAGTACGCGAGCGCCTGCGGGCCGATGTGCTCGGCGTTGCGGTGCAGCCAGGTATGCCGGGGATTTTCGAAATCCCAGATGCGGATGATCTCGGCTGCGGCGTCATGCGCGTAGCGGTAAAAACGTTCCGGGTCACCATCGGGGCAGCGTTCCTCGGCGAGCGCCATGAGCAGATTGCGCAGCACCGACTGGCCGAGGGCGTTGCCCATCTCGTTGAATTCCTCCCGGCCGATGTCGATCCACTTCCGGCTGTTTACCCATCGGCGCACCACCTTATGCCGGTCGTAGGGTTCCCACAGGCGAAGCGTGGCTTCGCGATAGCGCCGGTAGGTTTCCTCGGACGCATAGGGCTTCAGGAATACAGGGTATGCGGCCAGGAAGGCGGCCAGGTGGTCCAGCGTGTTCTGGTAGTCGTAGGTTTGCTCGGGGCGGCCTTCATAGCCCAGCGTGTAAGGCCGATACCCCGTCGGGCCATTGTAGTCCCGGTAGTCGTAAGCGAAGCGGGCGTGCCAGAGGATGAGGTCGATCAGGTCGGGGGTGGCGTCCGGCGGCAGATCGTCGGTCCATCGGTCGAACAGGGCCGGATTGGAAGCGTATAGCAGCACCTCGAATACGGTTTCGAGGGTGTAGGCGCCGCCGTCGCGGGAGGGTCCTCCTCCGGCTACCCGGACCGGGTCGAAGGTGTCGTGATCGGCGGCGCCCCGCACGTCGATGAAAAACTGGTACGCCATGCGTGAGGATAGCGTCTCCATCAGGTGGTCGGCGATACGGAACGGATACGACCGGCCGTGTCCGGGGACCGTAACCACGTATTCCTGGGCTCCGCCTTCAGGGTTGAAGTCCGTGAAATCTCCGGCGTATCCCTCGATAGTCCCGTCGAATACGACCGGCCCGGCCTCGCCCTGGAGAGCCCCCGGCGCGGGAGGATCGAACCGCCTGACCTGGAACGGCGTGCCGTCCGGAGCGCCCGGCACGACGACGCGCTTGGCTTCGTGGAGGTTGTACCCGGCCTGGTTGACGAGAGGCGGCCCCTTGCGCTCGACCACGGCCCGGCTCTGACCGTGCGCTGCGGTCGTCGTGAGCAGAAGCAGCAAAGCTCCGAGTCGAAGCGGATTCATGCGAACGTACGAAGTGTTCATGAGGCGAAAAACAGGATCAGCGATAGCACCGGATTTCGAACAGCGCAGCCGGGGCGGGCCCGTTCATCTCCAGCACCTCTACGTGTAGCCGGTCCGTTTCGACCGGCTCCGGAAGCCGCCACACATTGCGGGTCTGGTGGTTATCCGATTCCTCGACGAGCACCCGACCCGCTCCGTCGGTGATGCGGTATCGCTTCACACAGAACGGGATCTCGCGTTCCGGGTGCGTCATCAGCACCGACTCCATCGGGTGATCGAAATCCGTGTCGAAACTCAGATCGATGCGAGAGATCGTCCGGGGGCGATCCCAACGAAGGCGAAGGGTGGGCCGGGGGTCGTCCGGGGAGGCGACCCAGGCGTTGGGTCGTGTCGTCGGCCGGGCAAACCCGTTGCCGACATTCTCCGGGCCGAACACGTCCAGGCCGGGTTCGAGGGCGCAGGCCAGGTTATGCCCGCCGGGGCGGCGCAGGGGCCGCCAGAACTCGAATACATCCAGCCCCGAGCCTTCCGGGGGTTGCTGCGTGCTGCTGGTGGCAACCCGGTCGGAAAAGAGATTTGTCAGGGCCAGTACGCCCGTCACCCGCTTTTCACTGCACCGGATCGAGACGTTTTCGTCGGACAGAATGCATACCATCACGTACTGCGGCCGGTCGATCCGGACGCCGAAATCCGCCCGCACGATGAGTTCGCGGCATGCTTCCACCTCGACGACCCGTTCGGCGAGGGTCACATCGGGAGTGAAATTGCCCTCGCGGCTGCTCGAACGAAGCTGAAAGCGCAGGGCGGAGGGGTGGTCGGCCTTCACCTTTAAGGCTAATTTCGGCATCGGCCCCTCCCCTACCGGCAGCAGCATCGCCCAGGAGTGCTCCAGACGCATCAGAGGGCCGTCGGGATCCAGCACGTCCAGGACGTACCAGCTGGAGGCCTCTATCTCGGCTTCTTGGACCAGATCCTCGTCGTCCTCGAGCTTTACATGTGGGATGTATTGCCCGGAGCGGAGCAGATCGCGCTGAAGCTCCCTCATGCGCTCGGGCGCCAGCAGGTCGGAAGGCTGCTCGCCGTAACGCACACACACCGCGGCCGCCATCGCCGCGGCTTGCGCTCCGTGGGCGCAGGTCGCCATCACCCGGGTAGAGCCGAAGGCCACGTGCGTGGCGCTGATGATCCGCCCGGCGAGGAAGAGGTTGCGGATGTTCCGGGAGTACAGGCAGCGGTAGGGAATCTGGTACACCCCCTTGGCATGGTACTGCTCGGCGCCGGGCCTCTTGCTGAACACCCCGTCCGGGGGGTGCAGGTCGAGCGCCCATCCTCCGAAAGAAACGGCGTCGTCGAAACGGCGCTGCTCCACGAGGTCGGGCTGGCTGAGGATGTAATCCCCTTCGAACCGGCGGCTTTCGCGCTTGCCGGGGATGGTGGACACCCATTTCAGGGTCATCGTTTCGGCGTCGGGGAATTCGCCGGAGTTCTTGTAGTAGTTCCACATGCCGTAAACGACCGACCAGAGCGTCCACTTGATCTGCTCGGTATCGTGGATGGTATCCATCGTCCCGCCGTACTCCACCCACCACATGTTGCACCCCTGATCCCGAAGGTTGAACCGGCGGTAGCGGGCGATCTCCCGGACGCGGTCCGTATCGAGCGCAAAGCTCGGCGGGACGAAGCGGACCGGCTTCCCGGTATCCTCGGTGTAGAAATACATCGAGTGGCCGAGCAACTCGTGCAGGGGTTCAGGGGGAGCCCAGCCCTCCCCGAACTCGTCGCGGCCCTCGGCGCCCATGCGAAAGGCTGCCCCGGCCAGGAAGCCGAGTGTGCCGTCCCCGGAGGCGTCGCAAAAGAGGGGGGCGCGCGCTTCGTACATCGTTCCATTCTGGCTGCAGAAGGCCCGCACGGCTTCGATACGGTCGGATTCGCTCTTGATGCAGTCGAAGGCGGCCGTGTTGAGCAGGAGGGTCAGGTTCGGTTCGGCGGCGGCTTTTTCGAGGAGGATCGTATCGAAAACGAGGGGGTTGCCCTCCGGATTGCGGTACAGGTTTTCGACCAGCACCTCATCCACGACGCCGCCCTCGCGAGCCCATCGGTTGTTGTTCGCCATGTGCGAGGTAGCTCCGAGCACCCACAACCGGACTTCGCTGGAGGCATTGCCGCCCAGCACCGGCCGATCCTGAATGAGGAGTACATTCAAACCTTCCCGAGCGGCGGTGATGGCGCCGCACGTTCCGGCCAGACCTCCGCCGACGATCACGAGGTCCGCCTCGAGCCGTTCGGTGCGATGCGAACGCCCTTCGAGCGGCGTGTTTCCGTGTATGTTTCTTATCATTAGGGTATCTTTATTGAATGGCCTGCATGAGCCTCAGCGGTCGGCGCGCAGCTTCCGTACGTCTTCCCAGGGAAGCGCTCCGACGCGCTCGGCCCAGCCCGCGTAAACGGCCGCAAGCTCGGCTACTTTCTCCGGTCTCCTGCCGGCCAGGTCGTGCATCTCCGTCGGGTCACTGGCGAGGTCATACAACTCCCACGCCTCGCCTTGGCTCGCGACGAGCTTCCAGTCGCCTACGCGCACGGCGCGGTTGCCTTCGTGCTCCCAGAAGAAAGGGCCTCTGGACGCCGCCGGCTCTCCCCGGAAGGCGTCGAGCAGGCTCCGGCCTTCCAGAGGCACGAGGGTTTCGCCGTTTCGCTCGTCGGGATAGGTTATGCCGGCCAGGTCCAGGACGGTAGGCATCAGGTCGATCACGTGCCCGACCTGCCGGGTGATGCCGCCGGGCCGGATCGTTCCCGGCCAGTAGGCGATGAAGGGAGTCACGATGCCGCCCTCCTGTACCACCATTTTATACCGCCGGTAGGGTGTATTGCTCAGATTGGCCCACGGGAGCCCGTAGGAGACGAACGAGTCGGGGTGGCCGGGCAACGCGCCGGGAGCGCTCCGGTCCACGGTTTCGGCGCTGCCGCCGTTGTCCGAGAGGAACACGACGAGGGTGTTGTCATCGATCCCCAATTCATCGAGCTTGCCGAGCACCCGTCCGATGCCTTCGTCCATCCGGTGCATCATGGCGGCATATACGGCCATCTTGCGATCCCATCCTTTTTTATCCGAAGCATCGGCCCAGGGCCTCGAGTCGGGGTCGCGCTCGGAGAGCTTCGCTGTCAGAGGAAGGAGGCCCATTTCCTTCTGGCGCTCGAACCGCGCCCGGCGCAGTTCGTCCCACCCGTTGCTGTACGTCCCTTCGAACCGTTTTACGTCCTCCTCCGGGGCTTGCAGCGGAAAGTGGGGGGCGATGTAGGCCAGGTACAGAAAGAACGGCTTGCCGGACCGACTGCCTTCTTCGATGAACCGCGTGGCGTAGTCGGAAAAAGCGTCCGTGGAGTACCACCCCTCTCCGGGGGTGACGACCGTAGTATCGAGGACGACTTCGCGATCCACACGGCCCGGCCAGAAGTACACCCCGCCCCCGGCCGGAATGCCGTAGAAGCGATCGAAACCACGGTCGAGCGGCCACTGTCCCCGTTCGCCGCCGACGTGCCACTTCCCTACCATGTAGGTACCGTACCCGGCGCTCCGGAGCGCCTCGGCAAGGGTCAAGCTCCGGTCGTTGAGGTAACCCCTATACGAGGGATGGCCGAAATCTTCCGTCATATGACCGATGCCGGCCTGATGCGAGTACAACCCGGTTAGCAGCGAGGCCCGGGTAGGGCAGCAACGTGCCGTATTGTAGAAATTGGCGAACCGCAGCCCTCCGGAGGCCATCCGGTCGAGGTTGGGCGTTGGAATCTCGCCGCCGTATGAGCCGATGTCGGAATACCCCATGTCGTCGGCCAGGATGACGACGATGTTGGGTCGTGCGGGTTGGGAAGGCCTATCGAGGCGGCGACACCCGGCAAGCGTCAGGCCGACCGCCAGCCATACGGCGAGTTGGAATACTACGGTGCGGAAAGGCATGAGCGATCTGCTGCTGGTCTGTACGGAATGGGGGCGGCACGCTCCTTCAGCAAGGTGCGCCGGCAGGAACCTTGCGATCCGTTTCCCGCCGGCGCACTCCCCTTAGTCAAGCCGACTCGTCGAGCCGATCAGTAGCCCGGATTCTGGCTTACGAGCAGGTTGATGTCGATTTCTTCCTGCGGAATCGGCCAGAGATTGCCGCGTGCGGCAACATACGTGCGATCCTCGACCTTGCGCAACGCATCGGCGTAGGCGTCGTAGTGCGGTATGCCGTTGGCGTCGAACACCGGTACGTAGGCGGCCTTGTATTCGCGCTTCGGACGGCCCATAACCGGCTGATTGAGGGCCTGATCCGCGATCCCCCACCGCCGGAGGTCGAACAGACGCAGCCCCTCGAAGGCCAGCTCCACCTTGCGCTCGCGCCGAACGATCTGCCGCAATTCCGCCTGCGACTTTCCGGTGGAGATTGCCGGCATCCCGGCCCGGGTGCGCACCTTGTTGATAGCGTCGTACACGGACTGGTCGATCTGGCCCTGCTCGATCTTCGCCTCGGCGTAGGTGAGCAGCACTTCGGCGAGCCGAATGAGGATAAAGTCCAACTCGCTCGCCTTGATGCGGGTCAGGTCTGCCGTATCCATCCACTTCCGCAGGTTGTACCCGCTGAAGGAAGCATAGGCGTTGGTTACGTCCGTATTGGCGACGTAGGTTTTAGTGGTATAGTTCCACGCCTTGTTGCTATCCGGGTGGGTCTCGAAGCGGTAGGGGCCGAACTGCGAACCCGGCGTCACGATGGTGGCGGCCAGGCGCGGATCGCAGTTCTTGAACGGATTGGCCGGATCGTACAGCGGCGACTTGTCGATGGTAAGCCCGTCGATGGCCTCGTACGAATCCACCAACCCCTGCTGCGGGATGAGCACGCTCCATCCGGCCGTCATGCGGGTAAAGCCGTACTGACTGGCCTGGTGGGTTTCCACGCCTTCCAGGTAGGCATACTTCAGGATGACCTCGGGGCTGTTCTCCCCGGCGTAGGTGAACAACCCGGCATAGTCGGGATGCAGGCTGTACACGTTGGAATCCATGACCTGTTTGGCCGCAGCGGCCGCCACGTCGTACTTCTTGTTGTACAGCGCCACACGCGCCTTGAGCGCCAGCGCGGCTCCTTTGGTAGCCCTGCCCTTATCGGCGTTGCCGTATGTGGCCGGAAGGAGCGAGGCGGCCGTATCGAGTTCCTTCAGGATGAAATCGACGACTTCGGCCTTCGGCGTGCGGGCCATCTGGGTATCCTCCAGCGTCTGCACTTTCGTGATCAGCGGCACATCGCCGAAGTACTCAATGAGTTTGTGATAGAAGAACGCCCGCAGGAATCGCGCCTCCCCTTCCACCCGGCTGTAGAGAGCCGCATCCGTGTTCGCTTTGGCCCGGTCCATGTTCTGGAGCAGGTTGTTGGTGCGGGCGATGCCCTGGTAGTAGTTGCGCCAGAGCTGGAAGAAGTAGCTCGTCTGCGAGTCCGCGGCGCCCTTGCCGATGGTTTGCAAACCGGACCAGTCCTGCCGCACCCAGGCAATATCCGAGGCCGCATCGACGCCCATATCCACGGGCACTGTGGAGATCTGGAACTGCAAGTGCCGGTATGCCGCATTCACGGCCATTTGCAACTCGGCGCCGTTGGAGAAGAACGTCTGGTCCGACGGCTGATCGAGCGGCGAGGTATTAAGCAGAGCATCGCTGCACGCCGAAAGCAGCAGGGCCGTCAGGACGAGGGATGAGATAAACGATAACCTTTTCATATACGTAGTATCGGGTTCAAGTTCGTGGGGACGGCAGGGGAATCAGAACCGGGCTTCGAGGCCGACCGTGTAGGTGGCGACGAACGGGTAGAAGTTGCCGTCGCCCAGGCCGGCTTCCGGATCGTAGCCCCGGAAGGCGTCCCAACTCAGGAGATCCTGCCCGGTGAAGTACAGCCGCAATCCTTCCATCGGAACGACCGACCCGGCAAAGAGCGAGCGGGGCAGGGTATAGCCGACGTTGATGTTCTTAAGCCGGACGTACGAGGCATCGGTCATCCAGAAGCTGGATACCTGCTGGTTGTTGGGCAGGTTGAACGTGTACCGGGGGTAGGCCGCATCCGGGTTATCCGGCGTCCAGTGGTCCATCTGCCATTTCTGGAGCTTGCCGCCGTTATAGAAGGCCCAGCCGGCTTCGTTGTTCAGGTAGCCGTACCGCTTACCGACGCCCTGAAGGAACACCGAGAAGTCGAAGCCCTTGAGTTGGGCCGTCAAATTCAACCCGAAGGTGTTCCGGGGGATGGTGTTGCCGAGCACCACCCGGTCGTCGGCGTTAATGACGCCGTCGCCGTTCTGATCGACATACTTGATATCGCCGGGAGCCAGCGTGCCGAACTGCTTGGCTGAAGCGTTGATTTCGTCCTGGGACTGGAACAACCCGTCCGCCTGGTACCCGTACACCGCGTTCATCGACTCGCCCTCACGGATGGTGGTAAGGGAATAGTTGTACGGGCCGGTGCCTTTCAGGTCGATCACTTCGTTCCGCACGTCCGAGAAGACGACGCTCGCCGTGTAATACAGCCCGCCGATCTGGTTGCGGTGCGTGAGCGAGAGATCAAGGCCGGTGTTGCGCACCTTGCCGGCGTTCTGGTACGGAGCCGTCAGGCCGACCGAAACCGGGATCGGAAGCCGCAGCAGAATGTCGGAAGTGTTCTTGACGTAGTAGTCGGCGGTCAGCTCCAATTTATAGTCGAGCAAGGAGACATCTACGCCGAAGTTGGTCATTTCGGTGGACTCCCAGGAGATAAGCTGGTTCGCCAGTGCCGTCAGCGCCGCGCCGTCCACCGGCTGCCCGCCGATTACGTAGTTCTGTCCGAGCGCGATGGTAGAAGCATACGGATAAAGGCCGATGTTCTGGTTGCCGAGCCGACCCCAGGAACCGCGCAGCTTCAGGTCGTCGATGAACGTGACGGGCTGCATGAACGGCTCTTCGGAGACGCGCCATCCGGCCGAGAACGACGGGAACACGCCCCACTTGCGCCCTTCGGCGAACCGGGAGGAGCCGTCGTAGCGCAGATTGCCCTCCAGAAGGTACTTACCCCGAAAGTCGTAGTTCAACCGACCGAAGTAGGACATCAGTCCCCACTCGCTCGCTGAACCGCTGTTCTGCTGGTTCTCGATGGATCCCGCGTTGAGCTGCTGGTACTGGGGCAGCCGGTAGTTGTCGCGGTAGGCGTTCATCCAGTTGTTCTGGTTGTCGATCCGCTGCAAGCCGACGAGCGTTTTGACGTGGTGCCGGTTGAGCAAATCGAAACTGTAGTTGCCCAGCACGTTCAGCGTGGTCTCCAGGGTGCGGGCATTGTTCATCGAGAGCTGGTTCTTCTGCTGGTAGATGTAGGCCACATCGCCGGAGGGCCACTGCCGGGTGACGATGGTATTATCGAAATCGGACGCGTCGGTCGTGGAGTACACCGGCGCGAAGGCGATGTCGATAGAGCCGTTGCGGATCGGCCGATAGACGGCCCGCATCTGGATGGCGGCTTCGCTCCAGGTGGTGTTGGCCGTGCCGCCGTCCATGGTGTAGGCGAGCGGGTTCTGGCCGTTCCAGCCGGGGCCCCACCAGCCGTTGGAATATTGCGCGGCGTATACCGGGGGCACCCGGTTCATGTCGTAGAACACACGCCCCATCCCCGCCGCCGGCTCGCGGCGGTTGGACTGGCGGGCGCTCACGTCGAAGGCCACGTCCATTTTGCTCGAAACGCGCACGTCGGTGTTCAGCCGCAGCCCGTATCGCTTGTACCAGGAGTTGTTCACCAGCCCGTCCTGGTCCATGTACGAAATCGACCCGTTCAGGCGTACCGTTTCGGTGCCGCCGTTGACGGAGACGTTGTGCTGTTGTTCGAGCGCCTGATCCTTCATCACCAGGTCCTGCCAGTCGCTGTTCGGGTATGAGTCGGGGTCGGACTCGTGGTTCTGCAACCATTCGTTGATGTAGGCCTCCGAGAAGGGCGGGTTTTTACCTTCGTTCCGGTTGGCTTCGTTGAGGCCGGTCATGAACTCGTACCCGCCCATGAACTCCGGCAGACGAGTAGGCCGCTGCACCCCGATGAAGTTGCTGTAGGTCACGTTGAACCGGTCGGTGCGGCCGCGCTTCGTCGTGACCAGGATGACGCCGTTGGCCGCACGCGCTCCGTAGATGGAAGCCGAAGCGGCATCCTTGAGCACCGAGATGGAGGCGATGTCCTTCGGGTCAACGGCGTCGATGGAGGATTCGATGCCGTCCACGAGGACGAGCGGGTTCGAATCGCCGAGGGTGCCCACGCCGCGAATCCGGAGCGTACCGCCGTCGGAGCCCGGCTGGCCGGAACCGCGCGTGACGGTAAGGCCGGGAACCTGCCCCTGAAGCGCTACCGACGCCCGCATGACGGGTTGCTTTACCAGTTGCTCGCCCGAAACCGACTTGACCGAACCCGTCAGGTTGACGCGCTGCTGCTCGCCGTAGCCCACGACTACTACTTCTTCGAGTCCGGCCACGTCTACGGGCAAGGTGAAGTTCACTTCGGTTACCTGCCCGGCCGTTACGGGCACGTCATCCACCTGCCGGCTCCGGTAGCCGATGAAGCTGGCTTTGAGAATATATGTGCCGGGAGCCACGTTGGGGATGGTATACTGTCCCTCCAGATCGGTGGCTGCGCCGAGCATACTCCCGTCGATCATCACGTTGACGCCGGGCAGAGGGTCGCCGCTCTCGGCATCGACCACGCGGCCCGCGATGGAGCCGTTCTGCGCATGAGCGGGCAGGGCCTGCGCGAGCGCTCCGCAAAACAAGAGTAGTAACGTGAGTAGGCGTTTCATGACTCCTTGAGATTGAGAATGGTGAAGGTGAAGTCGAAGGGAGGAGTCTTGCTTTTGCTCGAAGCGCTTCCTTTCAGCATACTACCTCCATGGACTGGTTGCATCAAGCCAGTACTATTGTTATTATCAATAAAAGTAATGCAGGCCTGTTTGTCAAGGCAAAGCGGAGTACATTCCAAAAAAACGGGTCGAACGCAGAAGCATCCTTCGGTCTGCCACCGGATAGTGAATGCTATTGTCCGTTTTGCAACGTCTGCGGCTGCACTTAGTAGACCAACCTCCACCTACCTCTTACTTAATTTCGCCCTCAAGTAATACCAAAGAAGGAGTGACGATAAAGGATACAAAACCAAAAAACCGGTTTTTCTATGGAGCTACGCCTCCAAATAAGCAGGACGGGTAGGGGTATCCAGATGAAAGCCTGTACCATATACGGCGACCGAATACAGAATCCGATGGGAAAAGACGATTGCAAATTCCGAAACCAGGGGCTACTTGGTTATTGTGGTAGCGTACCCTTCATCCGAATCAACACGCCCTTACTTCCAGTGGATGACTGTACAGGTAGCCCGAATGCACCTTACCATGCTTCAAGAGCCATAGCCAGGTAACCTAGTTCATGAAAATCAACGCTGTAGTAAGCCCAAAAACGTCCATCGCATCGTCTCTTCTTGTCGTTTCCTCATTCGTGGTTGCATTTCCTTCGGCCTATGCCCAGGAAGCCTTCGTTTTGGAAAATCTGGCTTATCGCATTCAGGTAAACACGGATGGAAGTTTGCTGGTACAAACGCACGGAGCATCGTATGAGCATTTCCAGCCAACATTTACCATCCTGCAGACCGATGCGGACCCGGATGCAAAGCTCCGGCCAGCTGCCATTCCGAATGTGGGATACAACGTGCCCACATGGAAGAAGCCCGGCGGTTCACCTACCGAAGTGACGGGTAAAACCCCTATCCGATCGGGTAAGGAAGTGGGAGACGGCTTCGACGATCGTATCCTGGTCGAAACTGAAGAATCTCGTACAGCAAACTACTTTCTTGCCGGGCGGGCTACCACAATATCTGCCACATCCGCTTACCGACTAGGCGACCGTGTGATATGGAAGTTCGAAAATCACTCCGATTTCGAACTCACCGCCTGTATCGAACTTGCCACTGGCAACGGTGCACCGACGATACGCTTTACATTCAACCCGCGACAATCAGCCTGGTACTCGATCGGATACACAGGAGCTCCAGCCTTCCGGGCAGATTCCACGGAAGAGATATGGCAGCCGCTGATCTGGAACGAGAAACGGTTTCCTGATCAGGCCTACCTCACGACCGCCTTCCGTGCGCCGGTACCGACTGCCTTCGTCACGCACGAAGGAACCACGGTGGGTGTTGCGGCCGCTTCGCGAGAGTTCCCCTACCAACCGCTTCCTACGTTCGACAATGCACGATTTGGAATCCTGGTACGTAATGCGGAAGGGCTTGCTCAACCTTCCATTTTTTCCCCCGTCCTGGGTGGTATCGATTCATATATGACAGCCGAAACACCCTACTCCTTTGAAGCAAACCTAGTTGTTTTTTCAGGAGATGTTCGTGCTGCCTTCGAGCACGTTGCCCGCACCCTGTTCGGTTTTCATGACTACCGGCGAAACATGGGTGGGTACACGTTAAATAAAACGATCGAAAATATGATCGAATATGCCATGAGTGATTATGCGCAGTTTGATGATACACTCAAGGGCTCATCGTATGCCACGGATGTTCCGGGAGCC
>CBDUBS010000014.1:0-34500 GCA_965365445.1 uncultured bacterium
CGGTTCGGAACCCGATAGATGTCCGGCAGCCGGCGTAGAACCGGACCGCCGGCCTTTATCTCGGAAACCTCATCAGATTAAAGCATTCCAACGCAGTTCGGACGATACGGACACAAACAGGCCGGGTGGTTATGGTTGCCAGAGGCTCCGTTTTTTTGTGGAGCAATGCCGAGCCGGGTTCATATTTTCTGTCGCCGTTTTCCCGGCTGACGGCCGGAGCGTTTTTGCTTGCCTCCATCATATGGTGTTCCTCCGAGAGTCCGGCATCCATCGCTGCCGTGGGTGCGGTGTTTGTTGTCTGGATCGGCCTGAGTCGGGTATCCTGGCGACGTTTCGGATCGCTGCTGACCTATAGTCTGGCGGTATTTACGCCCCTTCTCCTGCTTGCTCCCTGGATGGATGCGGGTACCGGGACGCAAGGGCCGGTGCTACCGGAAACGGCGGGAACGCTGGTCTGGATCATACTTCGCGCCACGGCCGGCGTACTCGTGGTAGGCGCTACCCTGTCTACCGTGACCCGTTCGCAACTATGTGATTTCATCGAACGGTTGCCCCTTCCACGATTGGTGCGCCTCATTCTTGTCCAGATCGTTCATCAGACGGATACCCTGCTCCGGGAAACCCGGCGGCTGACGGCGGCCTTTCAATTACGGCAGGGTAGGGGATCATGGCGGCGGTCGGTTTCGTTGATCGGGGCATTGACATCCGTATGGCTTCCGCGCATTCTTTTTAAGGCCGACCGGGTAGCGTCGGCCATGGAGTTGCGCGGCTATGCCGTGCGCCCGCTGCACCCTGAAAGATTGTCCCTGCGTACCCGGGATGTGCTGTGTATGGCGGCCTCCTTCTTCCTGCTGCTTTTCGTCCTGATTTTGCGAATGGGGTTTTCTTATGGTATCGGATGAGGCGGTGCTCATCTGGGACGACGTATCCGTACGCTACCCTCGCAACCCAGTACAAGTCGTAACCTCCTGCTCCTTTCGAATCGGTTCTTCCGAGCGGGTGGCCCTTTTCGGGTTGAATGGATCAGGTAAAACAACGGTGTTGCTGGCATCAGTCGGGCTGTTACCGTCCGAAGGTAGCATTACCGTTGCAGGGCTTACACTGGCCCCTTCCAAAATCGAGGAGATTCGCCGCCGCATCGGGTTTGTGTTCTCCGTTCCGGACGACCAGATTCTGTTCCCGGAGGTCCTGGACGACGTAGCCTTCACCCTGAGGAGTCGGGGCATCGAGAAGCCCGAAGCCGAGGAGCGCGCCATTCGGGTTCTCTCGGAACTGGGATGCGCCGACCTGGCGCATCGTTCCGCATACGAGCTTTCCCACGGCCAGCGCATACGGGTAGCATTAGCCGGAGCGCTCGTCAGTGCGCCGCCGCTGCTACTGCTCGACGAACCGTCGGCCGGACTGGACCCCCCGGGCAAACGACTCCTGGCGTCGTACCTGCGCAATCACCCGGCGGGTATGTTGCTGGCCACGCACGATATCGACTTTGCGCGGCAGGTATGCGAGCGATTCCTGCTGCTGCATGAAGGACGCATTGCAGCCGAAGGCGACGATATGGACCAGATCGAGCGGTACTGGTGCACGTGAGCCGCGCCGCCTCGTGCGGTTATCGCCGGGTGGGGTCGTTCAGTAAACAAATTCACGAACGTCGTAGCGAGCCACACCAACACCGGGTTCGAGGCGTAACGCATTCCGCAGACGCCTCGCCTGTTCTACCGTCTCTTCAACCGTAAGGGGTTCGATTCCGCTCTCAGTCGCTCGTCGGCTGTACTCCGAGCCGGGCGTGTCCACGAACTCCGATATGTACACGAGATCGCCCCCGGAGAGGCCAAGCCTGTTGATCGTATCCACCGAATCGCGGAAGTGCCCTTCGGCGTAGCGGCGGCCTCCGATCCCGGCCATGACGATTACAGCCACCTGCACGCCGGCGGCTCTGGCTGTGCCGACCAGTTCGAGAACATCGCCGGGCATGGAGGGCTTTTCCATGAACTTCAGGAGTGGTTCGTGCCCCGATTCCATGCCGATGTACATCCGGCGGAGGCCCAACTCGGCCAGCTCCGCCAACTCTTCCTGCGACTTCTTTTTGCCGGTAAAGGCGTCTATGAAAGAATAAATCCCTGCCATACCGAACGGCCGCGTGTGTTTCCACCGGCGCAAAGCCTCTCCCGAGAGGGGATACTTCGGGATCTGGAATCGGTCGTTGACGACCTGAAACAGCGGAATCAGTTTCCGGCGGGTATGGACGAGCGCATTGGCATCGGCCAGGAACAGGGATGACCTCAATGCGATGCCCCGTCCGATGAACCGGATGACGTCGTCGATGTGCGCCCTGAATTCATCCGGAGGCTTTATGCGGAACGGTACGTCCTCGTAAAAGCGGCAGAACGTGCACTGGTTATAGTGGCATCCTTCGGTTGCCTGTAAAACCAGCGACCGATACTGATCCGGGGGAAGAATGCCGACAGGCTTATAGAGGCGCTCGAATGACCGACGCTCCGAAGCATAGAACGATTCGTCGCGGGCCGCTGCGAGGCGAAGACGCTCGGATACCTCCGGTGGAGCGTCGTCAGGGAGGTTTGCCAGCACGAAACCGATCGATTCCTGCGTGCGCCGTACGACGGCGGATCGCTCCGCCGCAGAAACCGTTACGAAGCGTTTTTCACCACCCGGCGCGCGGTTCGTACGCAGGAGCGTATCATCCAGGCCGCGTTTATAGAAGCCTTCTCCGAAATGAGCCGTCAACAAGCGCCCTTCCCGGTCGAAGGAAAAGCTGGACCCGGCGCCTACCGCCGTAGACTCGGGACGTATGCTGATATGAACCGTTTCGCCTGTTCCGCCTGTAAACCGGTATACCATTACACTGCATCGTCTGCGGGTACCTGCCGCATCGCACGGCGTGACGCATAAAAAAGCCGGCATTCCCTTCGAGTTGCCTGAACGGTACCATCGACACGGAACCGGGAACGCCGTTTGCATTTGGAATCAGAGGCGACGGCGCACCTGCCGGCCGCCTGACCCGGGCACGGTGCAAACCGATCCTTGTACGGCTCCAGCACGATCAATCCTGACCCATGATACATAAACTTAGGTCCGCGCTCGAAAAAATGGCTGCCGAGCGGCCCGTTTTTCTGGCGTTTCTGGTGTTCCTCACGGCCGCGGCCATCATCATACCGCTCTCGTTCCCGTTCTACTTCTTGTACCCGAGCGACTTCCTGGTCAACATCCTCAGCGAAGCGCACGGGATGGTGTTCGACCTGCTCATCATTGGCTGGTTCCTGTTCTGGTTGAACAAGCTGGCCGAGCGAAAGCTCAAAAACAATCGGTACCGGGAAGAGATCGAGGATTTTCTGGGCTGGAAATCCCCGGAGGCAACGCACCGCATTGCCGGAAACATCCGACGCCTCAACAGGGGAGGGGTGCGGGAGGACATCCGGTTGACCGAAGCCTTTCTGAAAGGGGCCAATCTGGCCGGCGCCAGTCTGCGCCATTGCGATCTGTGGGGAGCCAACCTGGAGGGAGCCAATCTGTCCGGCGCCGACGTAAAGAACTCGAACCTCGCCGGAGCAAATCTGGAAGGAGCCGAAATGGAACGAATCGAAATGACAGGCTCGGATCTGCGCGGGGCCAACCTGATGGAAGCAGACCTGGAGCGAGGCGACATCTCGAATACCGACATGCGAGGGGCGATTCTACGGGGAGCCGACCTGCAATATGCTACCCTCATGCACTCGAATCTGGAACGGGTCAGCGTAGAAGGAGCCAACCTGCGCGGGGTAAACCTGAAGGGCAGCAATCTGGAACGCGCCAATCTCACCGGCGCGGGTCTGAAAGGAGCCATCCTGGAAAAAACGAGGTTGACGAACGCCATTCTGGACGATGCCGACCTGGGTGGAGCCGTTCTTACCGAAGCCGTTCTGCCGGAAGGTGAGGGATTGGTCCGGATGTTCCGGCCCGTGAAAAACCTGCTCGGGGCCCGCTTCGATCCGCACGTCCAATCGGTTCTTGAAGCCGCCCTGCCTTCGTTGTTTGACGGAGGGGCGACGACCTCCGTTCATCGGACGCAGCGTATCAGCGGAGTGCAGACGGTCGAGGGGACTCGGTGATCACCCTACGGTGAAGAAAAACGTTGCGCCCTCGTTCACCGCGCTTTCGGCCCATACTCGCCCCCCGTGCCGTTGCACGACGCGTTTTACAATGGCAAGCCCGATTCCTGTACCGGGAAATTCGACGGACGGGTGCAACCGTTCGAACGGCGTGAACATGTTCGCGGCATGATTCATGTCGAAGCCGGCGCCGTTATCCCGCACGAAACACGCCCCCGCCCCGTTGGTCGTACCGAACTCGATGCGCGGCAGGGGTCGTTTCGAACTAAACTTCCACGCGTTTTCGAGCAGATTACGCAAGGCCAACTGCACCAGCCGCCGGTCCCCATGTACGATGACCTCTTTTTGAATGTTGAAATCGGCGGGCACATCCGGACGGGAGCGAAGCAAGTCCTCTGCGATCTCCTCGGCGACCGGACTCAGATCGATATCCTCCCTGACCAGTTCATTGCGCGAAACCCGGGACAGGGTGAGCAAATCATCGATGATGTTGTTCATCTGCCGCCCGGCCGCCGCCATCCGATTCAGATACATGCGCGCCGACTCATCGAGCAGATCGGCATGATCCTCCAGGAATAGCTTGCTCAGCCCGTCGAGCTTGCGTAGGGGCGCTCGGAGATCGTGGGAGACCGAGTAGGTAAACGCTTCCAGTTCCCGGTTCGCATCCTCGAGCGCGGCCGTACGCTCCCGAACGCGCTGTTCCAGGTCGGCATTGAGTTGCCGGACTTCCATTTCCGCGCGAAGCCGTTCGGCCACTTCGCGTTGCAATTCCAGATTGGTTTCCTCTATCTCGCGCGTGCGCTGGTGCACCCGGTGCTCGAGGTAGATATTGAACAGGGCGATTTCCCGCGTTTTACGGTAAAGCTCCACGAACACATTGACTTTCGCCCGCAATACCTCTACCTCGATCGGTTTGAACAGAAAATCGACCGCGCCGAGGGAATAGCCGTGCTGCACCTGGGCATCCGCCGGGTCCATAGCCGTCAGGAAAATGATCGGAGTGTGGCTCGTGGATTCACGTTCGCGGACCAGGGCGGCCGTTTCAAAACCATTTATGCCCGGAAGGTTGACATCCAGCAGGATTACCGCAAACTCCCTTTCCAGCAGCAAACGCAGGGCTTCCTCTCCGGAGGCAGCAAATACGAGGTTCTGGTGCAATGGCTCCAGAGCAGCTTGCAGGCTGAGCAAATTCTCGAAGCGATCGTCAACGAGTAGGATATCTGTCTGAAGATGTCTGGACACAATGATTCCCTGCTTCACGCGGCCCGGAACGCATCGGGCCGTTTTCGTCCGTATAAAGATTTAGCAGAATGAACGATTATCCCCGTGAATTATTCACGGCGCCTATGCCTGTTACCATCAATTTTACTTTTCGGCAGCGCGAGCGATCATTTGTGTATCCATACCCGTAGCAGCGACATCAATTGCTCTACGTTAACGGGCTTCGTTATATAATCGGACGCGCCGGCCTCGATTACCTTCTCGCGATCTCCTTTCATGGCCTTCGCCGTAACGGCAATGACGGGCAGATTCTTGAACTGAGGGATTTTGCGAATCTGCCGTGTAGCCTCGTAACCGTCCATCTCCGGCATCATGATATCCATCAGCACCGCGTCCACGTCGGGCGTCTGTTGGAGCATTCCGAGCCCTTCCCGGCCGCCCTCGGCGTAAACCACTTGCATTTTGTGGCGTTCGAGCAGACTGGTAAGGGCAAAAATATTGCGGATATCGTCGTCTATGATGAGCACCTTTTTGTTGGCGAGGCTGCTCTCCGGCAGGTGCAGCTGTTCCAGCCGTTTCCGTTTATCTTCGGGAAGCGCCGTTTCGACCCGGTGAAGGAATAACGCCGTTTCATCGAGCAGGCGATCCACCGATTCGATGTCCTTGACGATAACGGCTTCCGCTCGCCTGTTCAACTCGGAAGCTTCCGCCGGGGTGAGGTCGCGGCCCGTATAGACGATTACGGGCAGGTCTACCAGTTTCAGCTCGTCCCTGATCTTCTCGATGAGGGCGAAGCCGTCCATGTCGGGCAGGCCGAGATCCAGCACCACGCAGTCGTACGCTCCGCTCCGCAGCGCCACGAGCGCTTCCGCGCCAGTTGCCACGGCGGTCATCTCGACGTCCTCCCCACCAACCAGTTCTACGATGCTCGTTCGCTGGGCGTCGTTATCCTCTACGATGAGCAACTTGCGGATAGATCGCTCGACGAATCCCTTGATATGATGCAGCGAATTCATCACAGACTCCCGGGTGGCGGGCTTGCGAAGCTGCGAGACGGCCCCCTTCCGCCGACTACGCGGCAACTCATCCGCCACCGAGACGATGTGCACCGGAATATGACGCAGGCCCGGGTCGTTTTTCAACCGGTCGAGCAGTTCCAGGCCGTGCATTCGAGGTAACTGAATGTCGAGCGTAATCGCATCCGGCCGGTACCGACGCGCCAGATCGATGGCTTCCTCACCGGAGGAGGCCAGAATGCCCTTGAACCCCTTCTCCTGAGCCATCTCGAGCATGAGCCCGGCGAAGTGAATGTCGTCCTCCACGATCAGGATGACTTTATCCCCCGATTGGATGGCATCCCGGTCGTCGCGGATGTCGGATGTGCGAAGCGCTCGTTCGAGTCCTTCCTCGGCCTCGCCGATCGACTCGGGTTCTTCATCCTCCATCGGCGGCGGCTCGATGACTTCATCGGAATCGTCGGAGGACCTATCGGCCGGTTCCGTTGCAGGGGCTATCTGTTCCGGGTCGGCCTCGCGGGTTTCCCGTTCCGCGTTGGATGCAGGAGAACCGGCTTTCCGTTCCGGCTTTACCCCGTTCGTATGGTCCTTCGTCAACGGGACGACCGGTTTCCTCTCTCGTTTGTTGGAATCGTCGGAGGGTGTAGCCAGGGAGGTTGGCTGGTATTCCAGCGGCAGGTAAACCGTAAACGTACTGCCCTCCCCCGGAGCGCTTTCCAGGCGGATCTCGCCCCCCAGCAACCGGGCAATTTCGCGGCTGATGGAAAGGCCGAGTCCGGTGCCGCCGTAGCTTCTGCTTGCCGCCCCGTCGGCCTGCTGGAAGGCCTCGAAAATGATTTTATGCTGGTCCGGCGCGATGCCTATACCCGTATCGCTCACCGACAGCGAGACCACCGCCTGAGCGCGGTTCAGCAGCTCGTTGTAAAACTCGAATCCTTCCGGGACCAGATTCATGGCGAAGCGCACCCGCCCCGTATCCGTGAACTTGAACGCATTCGATAACAGGTTTTTTATGACCTGCTGAACCCGCTTTTTGTCGGTTCGGAGGGAGGGCGGCAGGTCGGGGTCCACCTCGATGTCGAAGTCGATTCCTTTCTTTTCGGCCACCTGATGGAATATGCGATACGCATCTTCACCCAACTCCTGAAAGCTGACGTCGGCAATGTCCACTGCCATCGTACCTGATTCGATCTTGGACAGGTCCAGGATCTCATTGATCAGGCCCAACAGATCGTTGCCGGACGAGTAGATGGTTTCGGCATACTGTACCTGCTTGTCCGTCAGGCTGCTATCGCTGTTGTCGGCCAGCATTTTCGACAGAATGAGCATACTGTTGAGCGGAGTCCGAAGCTCGTGGGACATATTGGCGAGGAATTCGGATTTGTACTTCGACGTGAGCGCCAGTTGCTCCGCTTTCTCTTCGAGCGCTCGCCTTGCCAGTTCGATTTCCCGATTCTTGCGCTCTACCTCCGATTTTTGCGTAGCAAGCAACTGCGCCTTTTCCTCCAGCTCGGCGTTCGTTATTTGCAGCTCATCCTGCTGCCGCCGCAGGAGTTCCTCCGAGTCACGCAGCGTTCGGGCTTGGTCTTCGAGGCGGCGGTTCGTTTCGGTCAACTCTTCCTGTTGTACCTGAAGTTCCTGCGTAAGCGATTGTGATTGCACAAGCAGCGCTTCCGTCCGCATATTTGCTTCGATCGTACTGAGTACGATAGCGATGCTTTCGGTAAGCTGGTCCAGAAAAGCGAGGTGAATGTCGTTGAACTGCTGGAACGAAGCCAGTTCGATTACGGCCTTGATCCGCCCTTCGAAAATGACCGGAAGCACGACGATGTTGCGGGGAGAGGCGGCGCCCAGACCCGAATTGATCTGTATGTAGTCGGAGGGGACGTCGGTGAGCAGAATGCGTTCTTTTTCGAGCGCGCACTGTCCGACGAGTCCTTCGCCCATCCGGAAATGATTCGCCAGCCCCTTGCGCTCCCGATAGGCATAGCTGGCGACGAGCTTCAGTTCCGGATCGGTTCCGCCCTCACTCTGATCAGCCAGATAGAAAACCCCATGCTGGCTGTTCACCAGCGGAGCCAGTTCCGACAGGATGAGTTTCGAGACGGCCAGCAGATCCTTCTGGCCCTGAAGCAATTGCGTAAACTTGGCGAGGTTCGTTTTCAGCCAGTCCTGTTCCTTGTTCTTTCGGGTCGTTTCCTTGAGGTTGCGGATCATCTCATTGACGTTATCCTTGAGATCCGCAACCTCCCCGGCGGCTTCAACCGTAATCTTTTTCGATAAGTCGCCGTCGGCAACCGCCGTGGTTACCTCCGTGATGGCGCGCACCTGGGTGGTAAGGTTGGCGGCGAGGCGGTTCACGTTGTCCGTGAGGTCGCGCCACGTACCGCTTGCCCCCGGTACGTTGGCCTGCCCGCCCAGCTTTCCTTCGATGCCTACCTCCCGGGCCACGGTGGTAACCTGATCGGCAAACGTCGCGAGCGTATCGATCATTGAATTGATCGTATCCGCCAGCTCCGCGATTTCACCTTTCGCCGACAGGCTGATTTTTCGTTTGAGGTTGCCGATGGCAATGGCCGTAACCACCTGGGCTATTTCGCGCACCTGGGTGGTCAGGTTGTTAGCCATGTTATTTACGTTGTCGGTGAGGTCCTTCCACGTACCGGACACCCCTTTCACGACGGCCTGTCCGCCGAGCTTGCCTTCGGTGCCTACCTCCCTGGCCACACGGGTCACCTCGGACGCGAACGAGTTGAGCTGATCCACCATCGTGTTGATGGTGTTCTTGAGTTCCAGGATCTCTCCCTTTACGTCCACCGTAATCTTCTTGGTCAGGTTGCCGTTGGCGACGGCGGTGGTTACCTCGGCAATGTTGCGCACCTGATCCGTCAGGTTGCCGGCCATGGAGTTCACGTTGTCGGTGAGGTCCTTCCATGTGCCGGATACGCCCCTGACCTCGGCCTGTCCGCCGAGCTTGCCTTCGGTGCCTACCTCCCGGGCCACACGCGTCACCTCCGATGCAAACGAGCCAAGCTGATCCACCATCGTGTTGATGGTGTTCTTCAGTTCCAGGATCTCGCCCTTCACGTCCACCGTGATCTTCTTGGTCAGGTTGCCGTTGGCGACGGCGGTGGTCACCTCGGCGATGTTGCGCACCTGGCTGGTCAGGTTCGCCGCCATGGAGTTCACGTTATCGGTGAGGTCCTTCCACGTCCCTGATACCCCTTTCACATCCGCCTGTCCGCCGAGCTTGCCTTCCGTGCCTACCTCCCGGGCTACGCGCGTTACTTCGGACGCAAACGAGCTCAACTGATCCACCATGATGTTGATGGTATCCTTGAGTTCCTGGATTTCCCCCTTGGCCTCGATGGTAATGGTTTTGGACAGATCGCCCTTCGCTACGGCCGTGGTTACCTCGGCAATGTTGCGCACCTGATCCGTAAGATTGGCCGCCATGGAGTTCACATTGTCGGTGAGGTCCTTCCATGTGCCGGATACGCCGCGCACGCGGGCTTGTCCGCCGAGCTTGCCTTCGGTGCCTACCTCCCGGGCCACACGCGTCACCTCCGATGCAAACGAGCCAAGCTGATCCACCATCGTGTTGATGGTGTTCTTCAGTTCCAGGATCTCGCCCTTCACGTCCACCGTGATCTTCTTGGTCAGGTTGCCGTTGGCGACGGCGGTGGTCACCTCGGCGATGTTGCGCACCTGGCTGGTCAGGTTCGCCGCCATGGAGTTCACGTTATCGGTCAGGTCCTTCCACGTCCCTGATACCCCCTTCACATCCGCCTGTCCGCCGAGCTTGCCTTCGGTGCCTACCTCCCGGGCTACGCGGGTTACCTCGGACGCAAACGAGCCGAGTTGATCCACCATGGTATTGATGGTGTTCTTCAGCTCCTGTATTTCGCCCTTCACGTCCACCGTGATCTTCTTCGACAGGTCGCCGTTTGCGACGGCGGTGGTCACCTCGGCGATGTTGCGCACCTGCCCGGTGAGGTTGCGCGCCATGGAGTTCACGCTGTCGGTAAGGTCCTTCCATGTACCGGAGACGCCCGTAACCATCGCCTGTCCGCCGAGCTTCCCCTCGGTGCCTACCTCCCGGGCTACGCGGGTTACCTCGGAGGCAAACGAGTTGAGCTGATCCACCATCGTGTTGATGGTGTTCTTCAGCTCCTGTATTTCGCCCTTCACATCCACCGTAATCTTCTTCGACAGATCGCCGCGCGCGACGGCGGTGGTCACTTCGGCGATGTTGCGCACCTGCCCGGTAAGGTTGCCGGCCATGGAGTTCACGCTGTCGGTGAGGTCCTTCCAG
Organism: uncultured bacterium; assembly: GCA_965365445.1. Taxonomy (GTDB): domain Bacteria; phylum Bacteroidota; class Rhodothermia; order Rhodothermales; family DASSAV01; genus CBDUBS01. Next base: position 10,656 of record CBDUBS010000014.1, read on the forward strand.
GTACCGGATACTCCTTTAACTTCGGCCTGGCCTCCGAGCTTGCCTTCGGTGCCTACCTCCCGGGCTACACGCGTTACTTCGGACGCGAACGAGTTGAGCTGATCCACCATCGTGTTGATGGTGTTCTTCAGTTCCAGAATTTCGCCCTTCACGTCCACCGTGATCTTCTTCGACAGATCGCCGGTAGCTACGGCCGTGGTTACCTCCGCGATGTTGCGCACCTGGCTGGTCAGGTTCGCCGCCATGGAGTTCACGTTATCCGTGAGGTCCTTCCAGGTGCCGGAGACGCCTTTTACATCCGCCTGACCTCCGAGCTTGCCTTCGGTGCCTACCTCCCGGGCCACGCGCGTTACTTCGGACGAAAACAGGCCGAGCTGTTCGACCATGGTGTTAACGATGCGCGCCGTTCGCAGAAACTCGCCGCGCACCGGCCTTCCGTCATACTCCAGATCCATTTTCTGCGACAGGTCGCCCTGCGCAACGGCGCCGATAACCCTTCCTACCTCGACAATGGGGTATTGCAAGTCATCCACCAGTTCGTTCACCGACTCGATGCATTCCGACCATGCTCCTTCGGAGCCGGGCAGTTGCGCCCGCTCGGATGTGCGCCCTCGCTCGCCAACGGCCGAGCGAATCCGCGCAAGCTCGGAGGTGAGCCGCTGGTTCTGCTCGATGATTTCGTTCAGGGTGTCGGCCACCCGGCCCGCCATTCCATTCTCGCTGACGGATAATCGGACGCTGAAATCCCCCTTCTTTACAGCCGTGAGGACTTCAAGTAATTCCTTCGTATCGAGCGGAATACGGGTTCGGTCGGTATCGGCGGTAGGCATGACGGTATGGCAAAACAAAAGGAATGAATTAACGGGTGAAGGACCCGATGCCGGTCCGCCCTAACGTACGGATAGCCCGGGCCCTTCGCTGTCTACTTTCGGTTACGAATGGTCGTCCCGTTGATTTCGGAGTAATCTCCGCACCGGCGGCAGCCGACTACCCGGCGCGGCCGGGATGCTATTCGACGGACACGATACGGTCGTATATGAAGCTGAAGGAATAGGACTTGGCGGTACTTTTCTGTTCGATGTACTCGGCCACTTTTTTCAGTCTCTGCGGGATGCGAAGAATTTTTTCCTGCGCCTTTCTTCCCGCCTCATTCAGGCCCGTCAGTACTTCGATCTTCCAGAAATCGATGGCTTCCTCCACGATCTGCTTGTAATCCCAGGGTCCATAGATACCACTCCGGCGGATTATGTCGGCCATTTCCCTGAAATGCGGCATCGAGATGCCCGGCATGTCGATGCTGGGCATTATGGCCAGCGCCGACTGAAGGGCGCGGTCCGGATCGATTTGCAGGATGCTTTTGAATACGTTGCGGTAGAATGTAAAGTGCCGGGCTTCATCGGCGGCCACGTTTTTGAGGATGCCGTTCAGCAACGGCTCTTCCTCACCGGCGAGTTTTCCGGTTTGCCGGTGTGAGAATTGCGTGGCGCGTTCCTGTAATGTCGTGTAGGTAAACACCCGGTAGGGGTCCTTATCCCAATCCGGATCGAATCCGTTCTCCTGATATGCGTACTGCATGAACTCCACTTCACGGAAGCGAAACAGACGAGCGTCGCGGGCATAATCACGTAGCACGGCGCCATGCCGATCTTCTTCCCCCGTCCACATGAAATTCCATCGCTTCCATATGCTTCCTTCGCCCAGATACCGGTCGAGGAGTCGGTGGAAGTGGGGGAGTCCCTCCTCGGTAAGTAAATTGAGCACCACAGCCACACGTACATGGTCGGGTATTCCTCTGGCGCGTTCCTGCAATCTCTGATGCGCCCGCACCTGATCCTCGTCCATCCGCTCATCTGCCGGCAGGAAGTCACTCGGCATCCACATCGAACGCTTGTCCAGATGTTGCTGCATATACCCGTGCACCTCGGGTTCGATGAGCGCCAGGACCTCTGCCTTGCTTCTCGTTTCAGATGCTGCGTTCGGGTCCGTTTGGATGACGACGTCCATGGAGCTATCCGGGTTGGGTATGTAACGAGCGCCTCTGCCGGGGCGGGCAATCCGATCGTGCGCAGAAGGCCGATAAAAAGTTGATCGGGGAGTCGTAGTACGAACGCCGGGTGAGCTTGGGGGGTTTGGCGAGTAACGGATTCGTTGCAGGGGAGTCTATGTGATTGTCATTAAAAAGAAACGGCCACCGGAAGGGGATAGCCCTCCCGGTGGCCGCAAAACGAAACGGGCGCCCTGATGCAAGTGATCAGGCCAGCTTTTTCAGATATTCCCTGGCTTCCTTTTTGTGCGCCGGATCATCCGGGTCGCCGTCGGGCAGCTTGACGGCTTTCTGGAATTCGGCTTTCGCTCGGCTCTTATCGTTGAGTTTCAGGTACGTCTTTCCCAGTTCCAGATGGTTGATGACGCGGTCGTCCAGTTGCAGCGCTTTGTTGAAATCCGCCGCCGCCGCTTCGAAGGATGCATTCGGGAGGCCGCCATATACCATTTTTACTACGGTACGCTCCATGAAATTGAGATTGGCCACTTCGTAGTTCCACCGCCCCCGGACATGGTAGGCGACCGATTCCCCGGGGTCCAGCTCCAGCGTCTTATCCACGCTCTCCTTTACCCGCCGGGAAAGCTCGATTTTCTGTTTTGAAGAGGAGATGAGGCCAACCCGGCCGGCCGCGATAGCCAGGGAAAGATGAGCCTGCGGGTTGCGCGCGTCAGCTTTTACCGCTTCCTCCGCATCCGCGAGGGCGGCCCGGTACAGGGCGGCCTGCTCCTTTCCCGCCCCCACGGTTTCTCCCTGATCCACCTTCGTACGCGCCACTCTCCACAGGACTTCGGATCTGTCTGCTTTTCCATCCTTGAGCCGGTCGAGTGCGGCCAGCGCTTCTCTGTATTTTCCTTCATTACGCAGCCGGTCGATCTCTCCAAACGGAGATACCGTCTGTGCAGCCGCACCCATCGTAAAGAGTAAGGCGGTTAACGTCGTGAGTAAGAATCGTCGCATGGGTAAATACGGGTCAGGTATAGCGTTTACTGGTTGCTCATATCATCTTCGGAGTCGCTTTCACCGTCCGGTCGGTCGCGCCGGGCATGGCGAGGTTTGCTCCGCCGCCGGGCGCGCGGTGCGGGCGGAGCAAACCTCACGTCCCGAGCGGGCTCGCCTTCACCCACCCCGAGAATTTCCCGCACCGTCTCGATGGGTTTATCCTCCCAGGAACCGTCTTTGTATTCGATCCAGACCATTCGCTGAAATATATCCAGTTTCTGGATGATTCCCTGGCCGTATGCCGTCGTGATGGGCGTCTCGATGGCAGGGAACTCTTCGAGCGCTTCCATATACTGTTCCAACTCATAGTTCAGGCAGCACTTCAGCCTGCCGCACTGACCGCTCAGACGGATGGGATTGAGCGGCAAATTCTGCACTTTGGCCGCCTGTGTGGAGACCGGTCTGAATTCTTCCAGCCAGGTTGAGCAGCACAGCTCGCGGCCGCACGAACCGATGCCTCCAAGCCGCGCCGCCTCATCACGCGCTCCGATCTGGCGTAGCTCCACCCGGGTTCGGAACCGTCCCGCGAGGTCGCGCACGAGCTGCCGGAAATCCACTCTGTGTTCGGCGGTGAAGTAAAAGGTAACCTTGCTTCGGTCGAACTGCCATTCGACATCGACCAGCTTCATGGGCAGGTTCATCCGTTCGATGGTGCGCCGCCCTATCAGAAAGGTTTCCGTTTCATACTCCTTGTTGCCGTTCCATACGTCCACGTCGTCAAGGTTTGCCACCCGCAGGATGTTGGGGAACGAGGCCGTATCATCCAGCCCTTTTTGCCTCAACCGAATTCGTACCAGTTCGCCCATCATGTTGATGGTCCCGAAATCGACCCCTCTATCCGCTTCCACAACGACGTAATCTCCCGTCTGGATATCGAGACTGGTCGTATTCTGGTAGACGTTTTTCCTTCCTCCCTTGAACGTCACCTCCACGAGATCGTAAACCACCCCCGACTGGCTGAGCCCGAGATCGGTAAGCCAGTCGTATACATGCATGGAGGGGCAGGCCGTCGTTCCGGCTCGTCCGCTTCTGGAACCACATCCGGCCCGTGAGCCGCACCCACCACTCGACGAACACGCACTACACGACATACTGTATACCCGCGCCGCTTCCCGGCATGAATTCTGCATCAAGCCCGCATCTGCCGGGCATGAGAATGCAAATAACTACAATGTACTTGGAATATACAGAGAACGGCCGCCACTTCCACTACCTCCTACCTCCAGGCCCGTCATCACGACCAGGCCTCCGTGCGCGCTTCCGACAGAGGCCTGTACACGTTCCCTTCCGAAAGCCCCTGCATGGCTTCCATCAACACGTTGGAGAGCACAACGAGCAGGAGATGCTGATTTACATTACGACCGAGCAAAAAAACCGCCTCCTCCACGGCCCGGCTCATGGCCTCCAGATCGGCTTTCGGCAGATTGGCGCAGAAACGGGCGACGGCCTCCTTCTGATCGATATTCACCAGCGGCGCCTCCGCGCCGAGGGTCTGTTGCAACACCAGGTCGCGTATCCAGATCAGCAGCAGCCCGAGCACCGATTTGAGTTGCTCCCGGCTCATCTCGGACAGGCGGCCTACCATGTCTACCAGCTGATCGCCTTTCTGATGTTGGACGTACACCAGCCTCAAGTAATCCACGACCAGGCTTCGGCTCGATACGAGTTCCGAGCTTTCCGCCAGTTCCAGCGCCCTCCCGTACGATCCGTCGGCCATACGCGCCAGCATGGCGGCATTTTCCGGATCGATATCCCCTCCGGCTACCAGCGCTTGCTCGATATCCTCATACGAAAGCGGCTCGAAACGAAGTGATTGGCATCTGGATACGACTGTAGGGAGTAGCCGATCAGGTCGCTGTGTCGTCAGGATCAAAACGGTGAACGGGGGCGGCTCCTCCAGCAACTTCAAAAGGGAATTGGCTGCTTCTTCATTCATCAAGTCCGCGTCGGTAATCAGGGCGATTTTATAACGCCCTTCGTTCGGCTTCAGGCTCATTTCCGCCCGCAATTCCTTGTTGATGCGTTCCACCGAATAGAACACCTGCTTGTTCGACGTTTTCGACGGATCGGACAGCGACGGCCGCCGGACGAAATCAATGATGCTGTACGGAGAGGATGCCAGCAGCGCCAGGCGCTCCCCGACATCCTCCGGCTCTACGTCGCGGTGGAGGGGCATATATACGTGTACGTCCGGGTGGATGAGCCGCCGCACTTTCGAACATGCCGTACACGCACCGCAGCCGTCAACCGTCCCTGTTTCACACTGCAACGCACGGGCAAACGCAAGCGCCGTCGCTCGTTTACCCACTCCGTCGGGACCGTGAAACAGGTAGGCGTGGGCAACCCGGCCTCGGGCCAGTGCGTTCCGGAGCGCCTCTACCACCCTCCGCTGATCGACTATATCCGTCCACCCCATACCTGTATACCGATTCCTGTTCCAATAACCCGCCCGGTTTCGAGCAGGCCGTCGGGTAAATATCGCACCCGGCAGCTGCCCTGCAAGAACCCTATCGATTATTCAAACTCCAGTGGAGTGTATGACCTCAGGCCCGCTTCAGGGCGATTGCATCCGCGAGGTTTCTGCCGTATACTTCTATTCTCGATCCCTCGGGCGCGGTAGCTCAGCCGGTTAGAGCGTCGGATTCATAACCCGGAGGTCGAGAGTTCAAGTCTCTCCCGCGCCACCTGTTGCCCCTCCCGGTTTACCGCGAGGGGTTTTTTATTGATTGGCTCGTCTGGTTGCATTCTTCCTCGATGAGCCGATATAGCCCCCCTCGTCTATCAGGCTGGATATCAATATCCGGTGCGCCTCCAGCAAGTCATTTTCCACACCGGGCTTCCAGGTGTGGAAGCAGTCGGAGGCGGCCAGGGCGTCTTTCACCTCCTACGCCTCACGGTGCGAGGCGATCACGCGCTTACTCTCCCGAATTACGGTGATCTGCGCCCCGCTCAGGGTGTTCCCCTCGATGGCCAGCGATCTGTGGATGCTGCAAATAAGGTTGATGCGCCGCTGCCGCAAGGCTCTCGCCTTATCGGTCAGCACGGTCAACCGCCCGATGGCCTCGCTAATCGCGGCGACACGATTCAGGATCTCAGGTGTAAGGTGGCTGACAGACACTCACAGGCTCACCCTTCACGGGGCGTTGTCATTCGTGCCCGGTGCATCCTCGCCCTGAACGACGGGCTTGCCATCTTTCCAGGTGACGGCGTACTGCCCCAATCGCCGCTTTTTCTCCAACGTCTTGCCGACGGCCTGACGTAGCATGTCCAACTGCCGCTGCCCCTCCGGTGAGGGCGTTGTTTTACGCTTGGTGTTCATTTCTTGGCCTCCTCAAGCAGAAGCTGATAGTAATCGTCATGCATAATCTCGCGGTCGCTGCCGCGCTGTTCGAAAACCAGCACTGCGCTTTCCCCATCGTTCATGAAACAAGTGCAACTATCGACGCGGTGGCTGAAGTCGTTCAGCAGATGGTTCAAACTGCGGGGAAAGCGCCGCTCGATATCCGCCAGCGGAATGTTGTGCCCGCCGTGGGCGACCCGTTCGGCCACGCGTAGCTTGGACATTTCGCCACTCGGCAGGGCCAGATAAATCAGCTCCACCCGCCAACCATCCCGTTGCAGCCGCTCGACCAGTCGCAGGTAGGTGCGTCCCGCCAGGGTGGTTTCAAAGGCAAAGTCCTCGCGGGCGGCAATGCGCTCCTCGATCTCGCGCAGAAAGAGGCGGCCGGCGGCCGGCAGTTCCCGTTCCGGGGCCAGCGGCGAGAGCCCGGCGGCAATGAGATCCGCATTGATAAAATAGGTGCAGCCCGCCACCTGAGGCAGGTACTCCAGGGCAAAGGTTGTATTTCCGCGCCGTTGGGTCCGGCGATGATCCAACAGGTAGGCATCAGGTCACCTCCATCTCGTAGGGCACGGAGACGGCCGCCAGGTCGCGCAGGTCGGCAAAACCCCGAATTATGCGGAAGATGGCCACCACGCTTTCCGAAAACAGCCCCTCTAATTCGATGGATTAGCGGCTTCTTAAGATTTTAATGCTCCTCCACCGAGTGGGTGCCGAGAATCATTTCTTCGATTTCTATTGTCGTTTGATTTCGTATCTGCGCGCTCTGCGCCTCTAACGCGTTAGCGCCGCTCCCCTGAAAGCGGCTTAAGTCGCTGACGATACGCAGAAAAAAACCCGCCCCATAACCGGATGTGGTTAGTGGACGGGTTTGTCTTTTCTAAATGGTGGAGATGCCGGGAGTCGAACCCGGGTCCGAATGGACGTACACGTCAAGCCTCTACGTGTGTAGCCTGCCTACTGGATCTCGCTCGCGCCGTATGCCGGCGGGCAGGGCCATGCGCGAGCACAGGCTGATCGGATTTCGCCACGACGTATTCAGCCGGCATCGTCGTGCCTAGTTCATCTGAAGCGATGCCTCGCGATGAGCCGGTGAACAAGCATCATCGGAGACAGACAGCAAGGCTTAATTACTGGAATTAAGCGGCCATCGCGTACGAGTAATCGTTCGCAGTTGCTTTTTTTCCGGTGAGATTTACGAGCGTACCAGAAAGCTCGACACGCCACCTGCTGCACTGACCACCCGTCGAAACCGTAACATCCCCATTAAGTAAAGAACATCCCGAAGGACAAATAGTACGTACCAGGTTCGGGCAGGTTCCAATCAGAAATTGGAGGCTTTGACTTTATCCCGCTCCATTGGCGTACCCACGGCAATCAGGCCGCGCCGCTCAAAAGCTTCCCGGATATCCGGCAGGATGGATCTCCGAAGGCTCGTGTTGAGATAGGGGATTTTTCCCCGCCCTCCGGTAATGTATTTCCGATAAGGATGGATGAACAACCGGACGTAGCGCTCCCCGACGGGCACGGCCTCCAGCATCACGACGACCCGGTACAGACCCCAGTGCCGAAGGGTGCGCATTTCGGTCGCTATACCCCCCGGAGGGTTGGTATCGGCTGGTTCCCATCCTGCTTCTTCCAGAGCCGCTTCGATGGCGTCCAGCGATGCAGGCTCCGTTTCCGTAACCGGGCGCACCTCGAAGTCCCGGTATAGAGGAGAGACGGAAGGGGAACATCCCGAAACCAGCAGAAACAGCACGAGCAGAAAACGTTTCATCGATCGGCAGGGTAGGGAGAAAACCGTTGCCTTTACAACATGAGGTAGCAGGCAAAGTTCAAAAAAAGAAACCGGGCAGGCATGCTCACCCGTACATGCCCGCCCGGCGTTGCGGAGCTGTCTCCGCGGTGCAGAGCACCGTGTGCTTCGGCAAAGGAGGCGTTCCGAAGCGCTACCTGATTATTTAGCAAGCACCGTGCCAATTCGCCACGCACCGCCTGTCGCCGCCCTGTGAGACGGTATGTATGGGTTTTTGCCGCGCTGTGTAGACGCCGGTGTACAGTATGCTGTTAAAGGGCGTCTTCGGAACGGGCTAAAGAGAAGCAATTTGCTTATCGTGGGAGGGCACGGTGGAAGGCTTGTACAGACGGGCCAGAAACGCGCCGACGTATTTGTTGAAGGCGGCAGGGTGCTCGATCATCGGGGCATGTCCGCACCGGTCGATAAATACGAGTTCGGAGCGAGGAATACCTTCATTGAATCGTTGAGCTACGTCGGGAGGCGTGATGGCGTCGTCGCGGCCCCATACCAGCAGCGTCGGCCGTTCGATCTCGCCGAGTCGGTCGGCGACGGTTTCCGATTTGGTAGACCGTGCCATTTTGATGAGGCGCACCACCCGCGAGCGGTCGTTGACGAGTTCGAGCATTTCATCGACCAGCTCGTCCGAGGCGTGTACGGGGTCGTAGAATGTGACGGCTGCTCGCTCTCGGATGAACTCCCGGTCGTGGCGTCGGGGGGTGGACGTCCCCATCGATACTTCGTATATACCGGAAGCGCCGGAAAGGATGAGGGCAGCTACTTTTTCCTGATGCGTAAGGGTATAGAGCAAGGCGATGTGGCCGCCGAGGGAGTTGCCTGCAAAAACGGCATTTTCGATGCCAGTAGCGCAGAGGAAGCCGTGAACGTAACTGGTTAGACCCGAAACGCTGGTCTGATTGAGCGGAAGGTCGTACACCGGCAGCAGTGGAGCAACTACGTCATACCCCTGTTCGCTGAGGTACCGGATGGCAGCCGTCCAGTTGCCCAGGTCGCCAAGCATTCCGTGGAGCAACAAAATGGTCGGCGTATCATCGGAAGGCCGGCCCGCACGGATAAAGCGATAGGGGCCTTTGGACTGAATGGAGTATGGCGAAGGCATGTCGGGGGTACACGTCGTACGATAGGGGAAAAGAGATGGCGTGCTACCACGCCGGAAAATACAGTGTAGGATAAGGTGATGCCAGTATGAGAGGGCTCTCGTTCGGAGCGCCCCGAACCTGGAGGCAGGTTCGGGGTAGAAAGACGCCTTTTACGAGCGTCTTCGACAAATAATCGAAACCATAAGGCCGTCCATTTCGTTGCACTAGAAGAGTAACCGTTTTATTTTAATAATCTCATTCGCAGCGAGTGTCAACCTGGAGGAAGAAATATGCCCTGTGGTCGTAAGCGCAAACGTCATAAAATAGCGACGCATAAGCGCAAGAAGCGCCTTCGCAAGAATCGCCATAAGAAGAAGTCTCGCTAGGGCAGTATCCTGCGAGCCCTTCATCTCAAAAGCTGCGGCTGGTACTCCGGCGGTGGCTTTTTTGTTTATATCTTGCTCTGCCGCACCCTCGGAAAAGCGATTCCTGAAACTCACACGGCAGACAGCCGGTTTAACCCCGAACCGGTTCGGCAACTGCCGATACGGAGTGGGTTGAGATCGCCCATCGGTACCATTGGAAGCATATCCAGTCCGATATTCATTGGCCATGAAGAAATATTCATTAGGTGCTGTCGCACGTGCAGGGGCCTGGGGGGCGGCGCTGGGCGGGATAGCCGGTTTTGCGCTGGGCCTGCTCGTCGCTCCGGAGGAAGGGGAGACGATCCGACGCCGACTGGGCTACCAGATCGATCATCTCATCGCGTACCTGGATCGATACGTGGAACAGTTAACCCATTCGGACTCCTACGGGGATCATCGGCTGAGGAGAGAACCCCTCCATCCGGATGCTCGGGAAAGGGCGAAGCGGATCAAGGAGGATATCGATGAGCTCATGGGGGAATTGAAACGGCATTCCACCGCACGATAATGTACAGGGGACGGCATAGGTGACCGCCCCATTTCCTATCCGGGTCGTCGCAGACTCTTATGCCCAACTTCTCCATTCTTCTTCCTCCCGCTGAAGGGAAACGTGAGGGCGGCAATCCGTTTGCGCCGGATATGTTCGATTACCGCTCCTCAAATACGTTCAATTATTTCAATGAATTGAACGTAGAACGCCGGAAGTTGATCGCTGCAGTACAGCAATTCCTGGAAAGAGGCAGCCATATCGGGGAGGTGCTGGAGCTATCCGGGGCCAATCTGGAGGCGGCGATAGCGGCCGATCTGAACGTGCTGGACGCCCCGTTGATGTCGGCTCTCGACAGGTATAGCCCGGGCGGAATGTACCAGGCGATGGATTTTACCGGCTTGCCGACGGGCGCGCAACGACGATTGCTGGAAGACGGAATCATCTTCTCCGGTTTGTTCGGGCTGCTTCGGCCGGACGATCTCATTCCGAATTACCGGTTGCGCATGAATGCGGTGTTGCCGGGAATAGGGAAAGTTTCGCAGTTCTGGCGCCCTTTTTTGAGCCCGGTGCTGAACCGCCTGCTCGAAGGAAGGGTGGTCTGGAATTTGCTGCCGGAGATCCACCGGGAAGCCTGGGAGGACACCCACAGGTACGCCGTCATGGTGGACGTGAAGTTCCAGACGGAAAGTAAAGGGGAAAGGCGGACGGTTACCCATGGGGTCAAGCCGCTTCGGGGCCAGTTGACGAACCTGATCGTGCGTGAAACGCTGGAAGATCCCGAGCAGCTGCGCGAGTGGGAGCAGCCCGATGGGTTCCGGTACGACGACGAAACCTCGGTTTACGACGAATCGACGCGAACGGCCACGATCGTCATGGTTAAAAGAGTGGTTTGAGCGAGCAAACGCTCGGGAGGGAATAGTTGTGATCCGACCGGTAGTGATTGGCCTTGCCGGAGGCTCCGGTTCGGGGAAAAGCACCGTTATCGACAGGATCGTGCAATTTTTTGGATCCCGACGGATAGCGGTTCTGGATCATGACGCTTATTACCGTGACCTGGCTCACCTGCCGTTCGAACAACGGGCCGCTTTCAACTTCGATCATCCGGTCGCGCTCGAAACGGATCTGATGCGGCGCCACCTGGATACGCTGCTGACCGGCCATGCGATACGGAAACCGATCTACAACTTCAAAACGCATACCCGCGAGGCGGAAACCGTTCTCATCGAACCAAGGGGTGTCGTTATCGTGGAGGGCATTCTGGTGCTTGCCGAACCGGATCTCCTCGATCGGATGGATATCAAGATATTCGTGGATACCGCCGACGACATTCGTCTGATGCGTCGTATCCGGCGCGATCTGCTCGAGCGGGGAAGGAGCATCGAGGCGGTGCTGGATCAGTACGAGCGCACCGTTCGACCCATGCACCTGGAATTCGTGGAGCCGTCGAAACGGCAGGCCGACGTAATCATCCCGAGGGGCGGGCACAACCGCGTCGCCATCGAAATGGTACTGGCCCGAATCGATACATTGCTGAAACAGGAGCGCTACGACCCTCCCGTACTCCATGTCGATGGATGAGTGGTCCTATGGCGTCTGCTCCGTCAGCGACGGGCGCGGCGCGTACATGAGCAGATGGTATTCCGCGCGGGCGATGTCGCCCGAGTTGGCATCTACCATCACCTCGACATCCTTTCCCTGGGCATCCAGCGCCACCGAGTAAACCGGCCGCCCGTCAAGCTCATCGAGCCTCAGCTTACGCACCGTAGATCGTTGCACGTACGCCAGGGCCGCTTCCTCCGCCTGTGCGGGGGTTATCCGAGGCGCTTCGGACAGCAGGGCAGCCGATGAAGCGGGCCGCTTGTCCATGGAGCCGAATGCAAACAGGACGACGAGGGCCCCGGCCAGAACGAGCACAAGCACCCGAAGCACCCGCACCTCACTGAACCGCTTTGTCGTTTCCATGCCTGTAAACAGGAATTATTGATGCAGGATGGTATCATACGCACAGTAAAGGAATGTACGACAGGGAAGGCGTGAGAGGAAGGCAAAAGGGTATGTAACAAAAAGATATCGGGCGGCTTTTCAGGTGTTGATCTCTGCAAGCAGGCGTATCCCGTACAGAACGAGATGCGGTTCGACGTGGTCGATGGCGGGTACGTGCTCCGAAAGAAAACCTGCCCATCCGCCGGTCGCGAAAACAACCGGCGGGTGCGGCAAGATTCCTGAAATGCGCTCGATCATACCCTGCGTCGCATCCAGAAAGCCGTAAAGTATACCCGACTGCAACGCTTCCACGGTACCGGTTCCGATAGGACTGACCGGAAGCTCCAACGCTACGCTGGGCAGCTGCGCCGTGGCGTGGTGCAGGGCGTCCCGTATCATACCCGGCCCCGGCCCTATCGTACCTCCCCTGTATACGCCGTCATGATCTACCACGTCGATGGTGACGGCCGTTCCGGCGTCGATGATCAGCATACCGGGCGCCGCAGGGTTTCCGGCCATATGGTGCAAATACCATGCACCGGCGGCCCCGGCCAGGCGGTCGGCCCCCAGGGTATCCGGCGTGCGGTAGGCCGGCCGAAACGGAAACCGCAACCTCGCGTGAACGACGCATACCGGCGCTCCCGGTACGAGCCGCAGCAGATCTACCCAGGCGGGCGTTACGGCGGGCACAACGGAGGAGACGCCTGTACGCTCCACCGGGAACGCGCCGAAGGTATGGAGCAAGGCATCGCCCGGCGGGGGAGGACCGGGTGGAAAACGCTCGACGCGCACGAGCGACGAATCCTCGAACCAACCAAGCTTCACGGCACTATTGCCGATATCGACCGTAAGCCACATAGTACAAAAAAGAATGAGGTTAACGAACGGCATCCCGGCGGTGAGATGTCACTTCACCCGCATGGCATACCTGAACCCCTTCAGCGGTCTGAAGCCTTAGCGCTCCCGAGGGGTCGATCCCCAGCACCCGACCTTGAATGACCCGGTCGGTGTGGGGGTAGTGAAGGGTTATGGTGTGGTTCAAAATAGCCAGGCGATCTTCATAGCGCTTGCGCAGCGTGGAGGAACCACCTCCGATCAGCAGCGCATATTCGCGCTCGAGGTGATTCAGAATGTGCGCCAGGAGACGCGGTCTGTCGTGGGTCCGGCCGGTGGCGAGCCGTAGCGAGGTGGCCGTTTCTTCCAGGTCGGTCGGGAAGCGTCCTTCGTTGACATTCAGACCAATGCCGAGCACAACGGGCGCCGGCCCTGAAGGAGCCCCTCCCGGGAGGGACGATTCGAGCAGCATACCGCAACATTTGCGGCCTCCCAATAGCAGGTCGTTCGGCCACTTGATTACCGCGAGGGCAGGAGATGTAAAGGCGTCCAGCGCTTCGGCCACGGCAAGGGAGGATGTTACCGTGACGAGGCCGAGTCTGTCCGGAGCGAGCGAGGGGCGCAGTATGATTGAAAAAATCAGGTTTTCCCCCGGGGTAGCTATCCAGCTCCGACCCATGCGCCCCCGGCCTGCCTGTTGATGGTCTGCCAGTATCACGCTCCCCTCGGGCGCTCCCTCTCTGGCCCATTGCAGGGCAAGTGTGTTGGTCGAGGAAACCGACGGATAATACCGGATGGAGCGGCCAAACGTTTGCGTCGTCAGCAGGTCATCGGGGATGAATGAAGCGGGGAGGTATTGGCCGGATTCCATGATTGGATACGATGTGGTGTGTGCCATAGGACACGGTAGGCGGAAGGCTGCGTCTAAACGGGCCTGCCGCGTGCATGTGGAGGCATGGAACGATTCTTGATCCGATGCCTAACGATGTACAGGCAAGGAAATGTCATGACGTCGATGAAATACAGATCGAACCTGTTTCGGAGCGTACGGGTCGTGGGACTCTTCGTCTGCCTGGGGCTATTCGAACCGGTCGTCCATCCGGTGCTCGGACAGAATGTACGCACGCCGGCGTTGAATCTGGAGTTTCGGCGGGCGGAAACCGCATGGCGCAGTGGAGCGAGTGTACTGGAAGCCAAGGCCAGGGTGGACCGTGTGCTCCGGGAGTTGCCCGAGGACGCAGACGCGCTCAAGTTACGCGCGAACGTGTTGTTGACCATGAAACGCCCGGAGGAAGCAGCAAAGGATGCCAGGCAGGCGGTGGAGTTACGCCCCGACGACGGAGAAGCGCGCATCCTTCTGGCGGAAAGCGCCCGGTTGAGCGGGGATATGGAGACGGCGCGAAAGGCATTGGATGAGGCGGCGGACCTTATCCTCGATGACGCCGGGCTTCATGTCCGAATGTCGTGGAACGCGATGGAGATGGGCGAGATCGAGAAGGCGGAAGCCTATGCCCGTATCGCCGTAGCGCTCGATGCCGGCGAAGCCTCGGCATACTACCAGCTCGCCAGGGTTTTCCTTCGTGCCGGCAAACCGGACCTCGCCGCCGAGATCCTCGCACGGGGTCTGAAGCTATCGGTACTGGATATATTCATGATTCGCAACGATCCGACGTTATCGGACGTGTCCGGCCATCGGTTACTGGCGGACTACACCGGACGCTGAATCCCCCCGTGCCGAGAAACGCCCGAACGTGATGTCGTTCATGATCCAACGGGGTTTGGACAGCGGCAGCGTGAATCGGTTTGAGGCCTGTACCTTACGCGGCAGCCAGCCGCCGTTCGGCGCCGGGACGACCTGTATGTAAAAACGGCTTTGCTCCCCGTAAAGCAAGGCATTATGCCTGTATTCCCATCGCGCCGCTACCAGCCGCTGTTCCAATTCATCTACATAGAGCCGGGCGTACATGATAGCCTGTTCGCTATCCAGAGAGGGCAGCGCCTGCGCCGAGATGATCCGGGTTCGCCTGCCGTTCAGCAGCGTATCGCCCTTTAACCTGAACCGGTAATCCTGCCGGGTCCTTTCCGATAGAAACGAGGGGTTCTCGGGGTACATCCATTCCGCATAATCGTTCGGTTGCCCGTTTATCCATTCGGCCGGCAGTACAAAGGGAAGCGCGGCTTCCGGCGCTTTGCCCGATGAATCAACCTGGAGCACCGCTCGGGCGCGGACCCCGTTCCGGAAGTCGTTCTGCACGCGCTCGTGCCGTTCGGAGAGCACCGCTCCGGATTCGGCATCCAGTCGGGCTGCCCGCTGGTCGTTTATGTAGGCGTACGAATCCAGCGTACCGAAGGCCGTTCGGATGGGGGAGTCGTCCACCGCTTTCAGGTAGCGGAACAGCGTGTCCGCCCCTTGCGATTCCATAGCCATTTCTTCGTCATCCGGAGAAGGCGCCCGGCATCCTGCGGACATCGCTGCGCACAGGATCAGGGACAGGCAAAGTCGAAGCATCTTGCGAAGGGTTGTGCTCGTTTTTTGTATCATACCCGATACCGGGTGGAAAGGCTCCACAGGCGGATCGGGTCCTGCCGGCCGGGCGCAAAATACAGCGATACTCATGCGTAATGACTGATTACAGAAAAGAACGGGACGCCGCCATAACGGCGGCAGTAAACGCGGCGCGTCTGATATGTTACCACGCCGGCAACCTCGATGCCGACGACGTTCGCGAAAAGGGGGTGCACGATCTCGTAACCCGGATCGACGAGGAGGCGCAACATATCATCATCGAATCGCTCGATGCGGCCTTTCCGGGATATGCGGTACTGGCCGAAGAGGAGGTCGCCGCGCGGCGGCCCCCGTCTACTTCTCCCCGCCGCTGGATCATCGATCCGATCGATGGAACGACCAATTTCACCCACGGTCTGTCTCCCTACTCCGTCAGCATAGCGCTTCAGGATGGGGACGCCCTTGCCGTCGGGGTCGTACTGGATGTGGCCGGAGATGAGCTTTTTTCCGCCGTCCGGAGCGGTGGGTTGTATGTCAACGGCCGTCCGGCGCAGGTAAGCCATACGTCGTCTCTGGCGCAGAGCCTGATCTCAACCGGGTTCCCTTACCGGTCATTCGGACACGTCGATGCCTATCTGTCCGCCATGAAGACGCTCATGGGCGCTGCCTCCGGGCTGCGTCGGCCGGGTTCGGCTGCCATCGATCTGGCGCACGTGGCGGCGGGGCGCTTCGACGGATTCTTCGAGTTCGGCCTGAAGCCGTGGGATGTAGCGGCGGGAATCGTACTCGTACGAGAAGGAGGAGGCCTGGCTACCGATTTCTCGGGAGAGGTATCCATGCTGGGCGACAGGGGCATCGTTGCCGATAACGGGTTGATTCACACGGAATTTCTGGAAGCACTCCGCCCCCTGCGAGACTAATCCCGGCGGGTTTACAGACGCGCACGTTTGCAGGTACGTGTGAGATGGGGTTCCGACGCACCACCCAGCGTAGACAAGACATGAAAAAGCATATCTTCGGGATCTCCCGGTGCTTCTCCGGCGCCTTCTTCCCGTCGAGCGGGCAGTCCTTTCCCCTCTCTACAGGATATCCCAGGGTTCCAGCGTCGATTTGCCGCGCCGGGCAATGTGGTGCATGATTCTCTCCTGAAACCCTGACGTTGGTTTACCGGACTCCGGTTGGCGGAGTATGTACTGGCCTTCCGAATCGAGTTCCCATGCAGAGCGTTCATCCTTGAGCGCCAGGTGAAGCACTTTGATGAGCCTGGATTTCAATTCCGGGGCTCTGACTTCGACAACGGCTTCCACCCGGTCGTCCAGATTGCGCCGCTGCCAGTCGGCGCTGCCGATGAACACGGATGGGTCGCCGTTGTTGTGGTAGTAATAGATGCGGCTGTGCTCCAGAAAACGTCCCAGTATGCTGATGATACGAACATTTGCACTGTAGCCTTCCAGCCCCGGCCGCATTCGGCAATGACCGCGCACGATGAGATCGACCTTCACCCCTTCCCTGGAGGCATTGTACATTTCCTGGATCATCGTTACGTCATCCAGTCCGTTCATCTTGGCGATGATGCGGCCGTTGCCATGCTGCCGATGCAACTCGATCTCCCGCCGGGTATGCTCGATGAAGGTCTTGCGCATGTCGCGCGGAGCGACGATGAGGGAGCGATAGTGCTGCTCCGGGGCATAGCCCGTCAGATAGTGGAACAGGTTGGTGACGTCATGCCCAAGATCGGGAGCGCACGTAAGCAGTCCGAGATCGGTATATAGGCGCGCCGTTTTGGGGTTGTAGTTTCCGGTGCCGATGTGGCAGTATGCCCGCAGGCCGTCCGGCTCCGACCGTACTACCAGGGTTACTTTCGTATGGGTTTTCAGGCCGACCAGTCCGTAGGTGACGTGCACGCCTGACTTTTCGAGCATCTGGCCCCACTCGATGTTGTTCTGCTCATCGAAGCGGGCTTTAACCTCCACCAGCACGGCAACCTGCTTGCCGTTCTCCGCCGCCCTGATGAGGGCGTTCATGATGGGCGATTCATCGGAGGTCCGATACATGGTCTGCTTGATCGCCAGCACCTGCGGGTCCTCGGCCGCATCTTCGATGAAGCGCTGGACGCTGGCCCGAAACGATTCGTACGGATGATGAACGAGGACATCCGCTTCCCGAATTGTATTGAAGATGCTGGTCGGTTCTTTCAGTTCGTGGTCGGTTTGGAGCCGCAGGGGCACCACCGGCTCCCAGGGCTCGTACCGATGCTCGGGGATGTTCAGGTTGGCGAAGTCCACGACGTCCGAATGATCAATCAGGGCGCGGGCCTCGTAGACGTCCTCCGGATTGAGCGAAAGCTCCCGGACGAGCAGCTGGCGCACCTCCGACGGAGTATCCCGCTCGATTTCGAGCCGGACCACCGAGGCGAAGCGTCGCTCGCGTAACTCCTCCGATATCATTTCGAGGAGATCCTCGGCTTCTTCTTCGTCGCGCTGGATATCGGCGTTCCGCGTGATCTGAAACGCGCTCACGCTGCGAATGTCCATCCCCCGGAACAGCTCATCGAGGTTGTGCGCGATGACCTGCTCCACCGGAACGAAGTGGAGCGGTTCTTCCAGTTGAATCCAGCGGCCGCGGCTTTTGGGCACCTTGAGACGGGCGAAGTGTTCGGTGCCCCGCTTCGGGTGCCGCAGCACTACCGCCAGAGACAGGCTCTGGTTTGAGATGAACGGAAAGGGGTGTCCGGGATCGACGGCCAGCGGCGTAAGTATCGGAAAAATGTTCGCCTGGAAATAGCTGATCAGCCGCTTCTGCTGGTCGGCGTCCAGGTCGTCGTAGTCATGGATGCATATGTTCAGCCGATCCCGAAGCTCGGGTTTCAGGGTATGCTCCCAGGTTTCCCCCAGCGTATGGTACAGATCCAGCACCGCTCGCCGAATCAGGTTGAGCTGTTCTTCCGGGGTTCGCCCATCCGGCGAAAGGCCGCGAACTCCGGCGGCCACCTGCCGCTTCAGGCCGCCCACCCGCTTTCTAAAGAACTCATCCAGGTTAGTGGATGCAATAGAAAGGAACCGCACACGTTCGAGCAGGGGCACCCGCTCATCGATGGCCTGGTAGAGCACGCGCCAATCGAAGTCAAGCCAGCTCAGCTCCCGGTTGAAGTAGAGGCCCGGGTGGTCGAGGTCCGATCCGGGCGGCAGGGGCTGGGGCGAAGTCGCCTTCGGCATGAGTATCTGCGGCACACTGCGCTCGTCTTTCTTACCGGGTGACGGCGTTTGAATCGTATCGGCGTCGGGCGACATTTCCATTTCGAAAGCGGTTATTCCCTTATTCAGGGGCAGTATGGGCAAAGCGCACCCTGGAAATGAGAATGCATGACAAATGCTTTCCCGGCTATCTTCGGGCGGTTTCGAGAGACCTTGTCGGGAGTTTTTGTCGGGGTTGTTCAGTTGTACTCCTCAGCGGGCGGCGAGCCGCCGGGGCGGCCGTGATTTTCTCCGCCGCGCACGGTTCGTTCGTACAACCCGGTGGCCTGCCTGGAAGGCTGCCGCATCATACAAACGTCGGATGTAGCAGGTACAAGCGGCCGTCACGATTCGTTCCGTGAGAAGTAAGCACCCTGTACGACCTGCTTTTCTATCTCTATCAATCGCATCATTTCTTCCTGCAATCCCCTGACGTCCTTCCCCTCTTGAGCGGCCGTCTGGATCTGTTGCTTTATCCGTTCGCGATGCTCATGCAGCCGGTCCAGCCGCAGATTTTTCATCACCGCCAGCGCCACGTCATACGGCTTCTCGTTCAGGCGGGGTACGGCGATGTTCGCCTTGCGCTCCCAGTTTTCGGACGGTTCGTAGCGTTCTTCTATCGCTTCCGCGCTGAACAGCCGCACGGCTTCTCCGAATGCTCCATCGATGAGGCGCGCCAATTCGAGGCGTCCTGTTTCGTACAGATGCAGAATGGCGTTTACGGTATCCCGGGACGGGCCGGCCGTAAATTCTTCAAGGGCCAGATTACCCAGGATATATTCGACCATCGCTTTGCCCTGCTCGATCATGAGACGAACGAGCGCCTTTTCCTCGGCCAGCGGCTGCAAGGCAATCGTCGGCTCCGCCAAGACAGGCTGGGAAACGGTATACGTCGGAGTCGGAATCTCCCGGGATTCACCGGCCGGGCGGCCCGAGCGTTTTCGTTCCCCTCTTTTTTTCAACGCGAGTTCCAGCGCCTCGAACAGCCTGATGTCGGGGATTTGCATCACTTCGCTCGCCCGGCGGATATACACCTCTCGCGTCAGAGGGTCCGGTGACAGGGCGATGCTGGACACGATTTCGCGCATGGCTTCGGCATGCGAATCGGGGGTATCATGGCGCCCTTCCCGTTCCGAGAGGGCCCATTTGAAGCCGACGAAGTCCTCACGGTGTCGGGTTATGTACTCCTCGAATGCACCTCGGCCGTTCTCCCGGATGTAAGAATCCGGATCCTGCCCTCCGGGCAGAGCCACGGCATGAACCGTCATGCCCTGCTCGATGGCCAGATCGATACCGCGCACCGCCGCGGCGGCGCCGGCGGAGTCGGCGTCGTACAGCAGCAGCAACCGGCGAGCGTACCGGCCGATCATTTTTACCTGCTCGGCCGTCAGTGCCGTACCGGAGGAGGCCACTACGTTTTCAAACCCGGCCTGGTGTAACGTGAGCACGTCCATGTAGCCTTCCACCAGTATGGCTTCTTCCGCTTTGCGTATGGCGTGCCGTGCGTGGCTGAGGCCGTAAAGCACCCGGCTCTTGTTATAGACGATCGTTTCGGGAGAGTTGATGTATTTGGGTTGATCGTCCGCATCCTCAATGAGACGGCCGCCGAACCCGATGACCTTGCCGACGTGAGAGAAAATGGGGAAAATGAGCCGTTCCCGGTATCGGTCGTAATAGCCGCCTCCTTCCTTACGGGAGATAACCAGTCCGGCTTTGAACAGATTCCGGGGGTCGAAGTGGTGTCGCCGCGCTTCCTGCAACAGGCCGTCCCAGTCGGGGGCCGAATAGCCCAGCCCGAACCGTTTGATGGTACTGACCGTGATGCCGCGGCCGAACAGGTAGGCCAGGGCCGGCTCTCCGGCGGGATGGTTGGTGAGCAAACGGTAAAAATGCAGAGCGGCAAACCGGAGGGCGGCATACACCGCATCCACATCGGACTGCTGCTCGTCGGGTTCTTCGTCCACCGGCAACACGACACCGGTGCGTTCGGCCAGCATACGCACGGCTTCCGGAAAGGAAATCCGTTCCATCTCCATGACGAATCGGTACCCGTCGCCGGCCGCTCCGCACCCGAAACATTTGTAAATACCCAGAGCCGGGTTGACGGAAAAGGAGGGGGTTCTTTCGTTATGGAACGGGCACAGCCCGAGAAACCTGGCTCCCGCTTTTTTGAGCGCCACGTAGTCGCCCACCAGCTCGACGATGTCCAGGGCGTGCCGGATTTCCTCGATCTTTTCTTCTGGATATATCATCGTAGCTCACGGGCGCCGCCTCGTACCGGCTTCCCGATTGTTTACGCCCGGTCGTTTTCCGGTTCCGATCGTTCGATTCCGGCCCTCGCGTCGTCCACGGGACCCACGGGCGGCGGATCCGCGCATCGGCAGGAGTTAACGACAAGCAGCATACCGTACAGGAATAGCAGGATCAGGGTTCGCATGAATGTATGAGCAGAGTGTATTAGGAAAACAGACCCACCGCAAGTTAACAACTTTCCCGGATGGGCGTACCGGGCGTTCAACTTTCTTGCCGCTGGTTCCTTCATGGATTCGTTACGGCGGCGGTTTGCTCCTGTGCCTCCTATCCAGTAAACTAGCCCGGCAGAAACAGGCCGACGCACTTCACCGGGAGAACCATCGTGGAAATACTGGGCATCGACATTGGCGGCTCCGGCATAAAAGGAGCGCCCGTCGACATCGAGTCGGGCACGCTGACGGCGGAACGCAAGCGCATTCCTACCCCTACGCCGGCTACACCGGAAGCCGTCGCCCGTACGGTCGAAGGGATGCGTAAGCATTTCGACTGGCACGGCCCGATCGGGATTGCTTTTCCGGCCCGAATCAAGCATGGCGTAGCCCTGACGGCTTCAAACATAGATCCGACGTGGATCGGAACCGACGCCGCCGCCCTTTTTTCTTCCGCTACGGGATGCCCCGTTTTCGTCCTGAATGATGCCGATGCGGCAGGCGTAGCGTCAATGCAGTTCGGCGTCGGAAAAGGCCGCAACGATCTCGTCCTGTTCCTCACGTTCGGGACGGGGATCGGGTCGGCGTTGTTCATCAATCAGGTGCTCGTTCCGAATTCGGAGCTGGGCCATTTGACCCTCCGGGGAATGGTTGCCGAACATTACGCCTCGGACCGGGCCCGTAAGGATGGCGACCTGCCGTGGAAAGAATATGCCGGCCGCATTCAGGAATACCTCGACCGGCTGGAATTCCTGCTCGCTCCCGATCTGATCATTATCGGCGGCAGCCTCAGCAGGGAAAAAAAACGTGAGAAGTATTTCCATCTACTGAAAACACAGGCCGAACTGACAACCGCTCTGCTGGAGAACAATGCGGGTATAATCGGAGCCGCCTATTCCGCCGAGGTGCTCGTCAATACATAGCCACCGGTAAGTCGGTCAGTTCTCCTCTCCCTCGACGTCCCACAGCAAAGCCAGCTGCTGGATGAAGTTGACTTCGCCGGAAGCCAGCATTCCGTCCGCCGAGGCTATATCTGCAAGGTCGTTCAGAATGGCGATTCGCTGGCCCTTTGCCAGGCTCTGCCTGAGCGACACGACGGACGCATCGAGCATCCGACGCCCGTTTTCGCCGACGTACACCAGCATGACGTGGCGAATGATGTCATCGAGCTTCTCCGGGGTGAAATTCTTCGCCCACGTCTTGAGCTTTTCGTTCATCGTAGCGGTTTCCGCCGGGTCTATCTGCGCATCCGCCCCGTGCATGAGGGCAAGGTATACCAGCGCCAGATCGTGGACGGGACTCCAGTTGATATTGTCTAACCCTTTTTCAACCATACCTGTAGTGCGAGCGAAGAAATGAAGGCGTTGAACCATGGATGCGGCATGAAGGGAATGTCCCTCCACGACAATGTATCAGGTGCCATGCTGAAATGAAAGGCACGATCCGGTGCGCCCGCCGTCGGCTAGGAGGGCAAGCAACTCATTTGCCGCCTGAGCCATAGCCGGATGGCTCCCCTTACCCGGCAAACCGTCCTGCAAGAAACACGGCTCACACGCGAAGGCATTCACCCGCACAGGCCGTAGCTCCCGTGAGAGGGTGAGGACGACGTTGGCTACGGCGCCGGCCGTTGCCGCCGAAGTAAACCGGTTCAACGTCGGTTGGCCCGGCAAGGCAGAAGTGATTATCGTGATGGAGCCGGCCTCCCGAATGCAGGCTGCCGCTTCCTGAACGGCGGCCACGGGGCCCCAGAAATTGGCTTCGAAGTCCCGTCGCGCCTCCTCCAGATCCATTTCCAGAAAGGGGGCAAAGTATGCCTCCTCCGGCAGAATGAGCAGGTGGTCGAACGGGCTGATGTTCTCGAGGCAATAGTCCATGCTCCGGGTGTCACGCACGTCGAAAATGCAACGCGACAGGCCGGGGCCCAGTTCACGTACCATGCGGTCTATCGCTTCTTCATCCCGGCCCGCCAGTATGACGCGCCCTCCCTGCTGCACGGCCGTACGGGCTACGGCTTTACCAAAGGGCGAAGTACCGCCTATAATCACTATCTTTGCATCCTTGACCATACCGACCTGTCGGCAACGACCATCGACCCATCGTAACCCTGTGAGTGTACGAAAGCTGCGAAATATTTCCTCACCCGCACCGGAACCCGGACGGCATGCCGACCGATTTATTCTGGCCACCTACCGTATCGCGCCGTCGGAGGACCGCGCGTTGGAGGATGCGGAACGCCTGCTGCTGGAACAGACCGTCGAGACCCCCCCGGTCGTAGCCGAACGATATCCATTCGTGCAGGAGCGTCTGCGGGGCCGTGTAGAGTCGGTCGAACCTGATCCCTCGGGCGGAGGAATCCTGGCTACGCTGCGGCTGCCGGACTTCTCCGCTCTCGCCGGCCCGGCGCAATGGATCAATGTGCTTTTCGGGAACGCATCGCTTTTCGGAGACGTCACGCTCGTTGATGTTCAGATGCCGGGCCTGGCCGGAAGTTTCCTCGGCGGGCCCCGCTTCGGCGTGGAGGGGCTGCGACAGGTGCTGGGGGTCTCCGACCGGCCGCTGACCTGTTCCGCTCTCAAACCTGTCGGTATAGACTCGCAGGATATGGCGGCATTATGCTACGATCTCGCACTCGGC
>CBDUBS010000015.1:0-34310 GCA_965365445.1 uncultured bacterium
GTTGGCTTTGCCTGACGCCCCGGATGGCATCGAACCGGAGAAAGCGATGGAGGCGCTCGTGCCGCGCCTGCGGCAAGCCCGGGCGGTGCTGGTGGGTTGCGGTCTGGGCCGAGCGTCCGGTACGCAGCAGTTCGTGCGGCGCCTGCTCGAACGAGTCGAACTTCCGGCGGTGATCGACGCGGACGGATTGAATGCCCTGGAGGGCTACATGGACCGGCTGCAACCCGCAGGCAGGTGGATTCTGACTCCTCACGCCGGTGAGTTCAAGCGTCTGGCAGGAGAGGAGGTGGATCTGACGGATCGCCTTCGCGTGGTGCGGGAGTATGCACGGAAATGGAACAGCGTGCTCATTCTCAAAGGGATGCCGAGCGTAGTGGCCTCGCCCGACGGAACCACGGTCGTGAATGCTACCGGAGGGCCGGCTCTGGCGACGGCCGGCTCCGGCGACGTGCTGGCCGGGTTGTGCGCCGGTTTCCTGGCGCAGGGTCTCGAACCGCTTCAGGCCGCCGTAACCGCTCTGCACCTGGGCGGCGAGGCATCGGACCGCTACGGCAGGTTGTACGGCGAACGCTCGCTCATGGCGTCGGATTTGCTTGTGCAACTGCCTTACGTGATGGGGGACCGGCCGGCATGAGCAAACCGCTCGGACTACGCGCGCTGGCCGTCGCATGGACCCTCGTAATACTCGCGGCCTTGTTGTTGCCGGGCGACAGCATTCCGGAGGTCAGCCTCGTCGGCTTCGACAAGCTGGCGCACCTGACGGTGTTTCTCGTGTTTGGCTGGCTCTGGATGGCGGCCCTGGATTTGCCTTCCGCCCGGCGTGCGTGGTGGGTATTCGTGGGAGGGTGCGTGTATGCAGTGGGCACCGAACTCCTTCAGGCCGGCCTGCCTCTCGGCCGAAGCCCGGAGGTGTTCGATCTGGCGGCGGATGCGCTCGGAACGCTTGTGGGCGTGTTAGCCTATCGCTTTGCCGAACGCCGAAGGAACCCGGACATACTGTGAGGCGAAAAAATTTGATTACCCTGTGAAAAGAACCGGATCGAGGAAAAAAACTACGGCAACTTTTGGCGTTTGTCCCCGTCTTTGAAGTAAATAGCGGTTCCGAGCGGAAGGCAATGGCCCTGCACTCCGGCAGAGTGGATGGAACCGGGCCGGTTGAAAGCTGTAACACAACGTTGGAAATATAGAGAAATATATCAGTTAACGGGTACGCGCGTCAGTGCGCCGCTCATCAATCATCTTGTAGCCAAGGAAAAGCAATGGCAATCCGGAAAACAGATCAGGCTAACCTGAAAAAGAGCTATCCCCTGTACATCGAGATTGGTTTGCTCGCTGCACTGGGGCTGCTGATTCTGGCTTTCAAGGCGGATCTCAGGGCAGACCAGTCCTTCGAGATCGACATGGCCGATCAGGAAATCGTACAGATGGAGGAAGTGAAGCAGACCAAGCAGGAGTCGGCTCCTCCTCCGCCTCCCCGCCCTCCGGTACCCGTAGAGGTTCCGAACGAGGAGATTCTGCAGGATGACGCCCTCGATCTCGATGCAACGCTCGATCTCAACGAGCCGGTAGCCGATCTGCCCCC
Organism: uncultured bacterium; assembly: GCA_965365445.1. Taxonomy (GTDB): domain Bacteria; phylum Bacteroidota; class Rhodothermia; order Rhodothermales; family DASSAV01; genus CBDUBS01. The sequence goes on from CBDUBS010000015.1 coordinate 1,583, forward strand.
GCCTCCGCCCCCGGCTGCTCCCAAGGAAGAAAAAGCCGCTCCCGAGCCCGAGCCCGAAATCTTCGTAATCGTGGAAGAGATGCCGGAGCTCATCGGCGGTCTGGGCTCTATCCAGAGCAAGATCAACTATCCTGAAATCGCCAAAAAAGCCGGCGTCGAAGGACGTGTGATCGTACAGTTCGTCGTGAACGAACAGGGCCAGGTCGTCGATCCGGTGGTCGTCCGAGGCATCGGCGCCGGGTGTGACGAAGAGGCAATTCGCGCCGTTATGACGGCCAAGTTCAAGCCGGGCAAGCAGCGCGGCAAAGCGGTACGGGTGAAGATGTCCCTCCCGATTACCTTCAAGCTGAAATAAGCCGTCCCCGGGTTCATACCCAACGGGCCGCGCTCCTTCCGGAAGCGCGGCCCGTTTTACGTTCAGGGGGTCAGGTCGGCCCGGTGGAGCCGGCGCACGCTGCCGTCCTCCTCCCCGATGAGTACATCGGTGGCCATCTTCAGGAACAGGCCGTGTTCGAGCACGCCCGGGATGGCCTGAATGGATCGGCTCAGCCGGATGGGGTCGTCGATCCCCTCGAAGCGCACATCCAGGATCCAGAACCCCTGATCGGTTACCACCGGGCCGTCCTTGCGCACGCCCATGCGCAGCTCGGGCGCGCCGCCGAGCTTCTGCAGGGCGCGAGAGATGGGGGACGCGGCCATCGGGAGTATTTCGACGGGTAGAGGCATCCGCGTCCCGAGGCGGTCAACCAGCTTGCTCGGGTCGGCCAGGATGACGAAGCGTGTAGCCAGTGAAGCAACGACTTTCTCCCGTGTGTGGGCGCCTCCGCGGCCTTTGATCAGGTTGAGATCCAGGTCCACTTCATCGGCGCCGTCGAACGCCAGATCGAGGGCCTCGATGTCGTCCAACGAGGCCAGAGGGATTTTTTCCTGCCGGGCGAGGCGTTCGGCATCGAACGACGTGGGCACGCCTACGATCCGTAACCCTTCCTCCCGCAGGCGCCTGCCCAGGGCTTGAATGGCGAACGATGCCGTGGAACCCGTCCCGAGGCCCACCCTCATACCGGACTCCACGAGGGCTGCCGCCGCTTCACCGGCGAATCGTTTTGCGTTCGTTTCCTGGATGTTCATGCCGTGGGCGCTCCGATAAAAACAGGAGGCGCTAAACTAATGACTCGCTCCTTCCCGGACCGTATGAGGACGGTCGCCGGTGCATATTTAATCAATCATTCGTGCCGCAACGACTCGATCGGGTTGAGCCGGGCGGCCTTCGAGGCCGGATACACCCCGAAAAGGACCGCAACCACCGTCACCATGGCAACGCCGCCTACTGCCCATCGGACCGGGAAGGCCGCGGAAATATCGAAGTAAAGGGCGGTCAGGTTGCCGAATAGCCCTCCGAGAAGGATTCCGATCATTCCGCCGATCTGGCAGAGAAAGAACGCTTCGAACAGAAACTGCCGCATGATGTCGCGGCGACGCGCCCCGACGGACTTGCGCAGGCCGATTTCGCGCGTGCGCTCGGTAACCGAGACGAGCATGATGTTCATGATGCCGATACCGGCGGCGAGAAGCGAAATCAACCCGATGCCTGCCCCCGCCAGCGTAAGCGTGCTCGTGAAGGAGTCGAACGTCCCCTGAAGGGAGTTGTTGGTTTCGATCTCGAAATCGTTATCCTTACCGGGCGGCACCTTTCTGATGACGCGCATATGGCCGATGACGTGCTCCATGGCGGCCGGTATTTCGCGCGGGCTGCTCGCCCGCACACTGATGGAGCTCAGGTTGCCCGTACGGCCCCCGAAGTAATTGTGCAGGGTGGTAATGGGCGCCACGACCCGGTTGTCCCAGCTCATGCCCAGGAAACTGCCTTTCGAGGCAAACACGCCCACGACCTGAAACCAGCGCCCCCGGATGCGGACTTCTTTTCCGAGCGGATTTTCCGTAGGGAACAGGTGTTCCGCCACGGCGGAGCCCAGCAACACGACGGCGCGGGCGTACAACACGTCCTCGCCGGTCAGCCCCCGGCCGTCCTCGATGTCGTACCCGTAGTGCAACGGGTAGTGCTCGTTCGAGCCGACCACGCTGACATTCATTTCCGTCTCCCGGCCACCGTATCGGACGGCCGACATGCCGAACCCGTCCGAGGGACTGAGCGTCAGCGGGAGTGTAATCCGATCCTCCAGGCGGAGCATCTGTTCGTAGGTCAGGTCCCGACGGGTGCGGTCCCGTTCCTCGTTGAAGCGAATGGCTTTGTCTCTGGAAACGGCGAACGTTGACGACCCGAGCAAATTCAGGGATTCCTGAAAGTATACGTCGATCACGTCAACGGCCGTAACCGAGGCGATGATGGCGAAAATACCGATCACCATGCCGAGCAGGGTCAACGACGACCGCAGCTTGTTGGCACGGAGCGAGTTCCAGGCGGTACGGAAGGCTTCGAAAAATCCCATGGGATACCGGGTATAAAACCAGAGCGTTTATTCGTACCGAAGCGACTCGATCGGTTCGGAGCGGGCGGCCGTCCAGGCCGGAGCAAGGCCGAACAGCACCCCTATGAGCGCGCAAATCCCGAAAGCCAGCAGGATCGTACTGAAGGGCAGGTAGGCAGGCATAGCCATTCGGATCAGGCTGGTCAGCCCCAGCGAAAGGGTCACGGCGATGGCTCCCCCGATCATGCAGATGATGATCGCTTCAACGAGAAACTGGGTGAGAATCGTACGGCGGCGGGCCCCGACCGCCTTGCGTATGCCGATCTCCCGGGTGCGCTCCTTCACCGATACGAACATGATGTTCATGACCCCGATGCCGCCTACCAGCAGCGAAAGGGCCGTCAGGAAAATGCCGACGCCGTAGATGGCCAGCTTAACCGGCGCCAGTTGCTCCCGCAGGGTCTGTTGCTGGTTGATCTCGAAGTCGTCTTTTTCCCGGGCGTCGAGCCCTCGCGCGGCCCGCAGGATGCCGGTTAGCTCGTCCTGAGCCGCCTCGAGTAGTTCGGCCGAGCTTACCTTTACCCGGATCGAGGCGCTTCGCTGCGACATGCCGAAAATCTGCTTGAACGTATTGAAGGGGATCTTGACCTGGTTGTCCTCCGAGTTGCCCCCCTGGTCCGATCCCTTCTGTTCGAGCACGCCGACGATCTGAAAGGGGTGGCTCCCGATGCGGATCATTTTTCCGAGGGGGTTCTGGGCCGGAAAGAGCATATCCGCCACCGCCCAGCCCACAACGGCCACGTTATTCGCGGTACTATGGTCGAAATCGTTGTAAAATCGGCCTTCGGCAAGCGAGATGGTCTGAATTCGTTCGAAATTGGGCGTCGAGGCTTCTATCTGAACATCGGTGATGGTTTTGCCCTTGGACCGTACGGGTCGGTTGGTGCTGACCACCGGCGCTACGGCTACGGCAAACCGCGACTGCTTCTCGATTACTTCGGCCAGCTCCGGCGTAATGCGCGGCCGGTTGACGTACTCCCACCATTTAAACCCCGGGCCGGAGAACCAGGGCCATTTCTCGATATAGAGCACGTCCACGCCGAGGTCGGCCATGTCCTCCTCGAACTTTTGCTCGATGCCGTTGATGACGGAAACCATAGCCGTCACGCTGGTAATGCCGATGATGATACCGAGCGTGGTCAGGGTGGCCCGGAGCTTGTGTACGCTCACGGCCCGAAGTGCGATGAGGAGGCCTTCGCGAAACTCGAAGAAAAAGCGGCGCAACGAGCGTTCTCCACAGATAAGTGGTGTAGCGGACGGACACTCTCGGGGACTACGAGATCCTGCCCCGGGAGTTGCGTGAGTTCTTCGTGCGGACGGTCTAGAGCTTGATTTCGAAACGCAAGCGAAAATCCCGATAGGTCGGGTTGAAGTCGGCTTTGGTTACGCGGAACCCCTCTGTGAAGGCCAGGATGGCCATGCCGGGGTGCCGGTTCGGAAAGGTGTCGAACGCAAACCGGGCGTATCCCTTGTCTTGCACCCGCTCGATCATATCGTAAAGTAAACGCCGGGCCACCCCGAGCCTTCGGTATTCCGAGAGCACTCCCCCTTTGGCGCTGTAATATACCCAGCGGCTTTCCCGGTAGCCGATCTTGAACCCTACCGGCTCATCCCCCGAGTAGGCCAGCAACATGATCAGGTCCTCGTGCTCGAACGAATTGATGATGCGCTCCTCCTCGAAAATGACCAGGTTGAGCCGGTGAATGGTATCCATGTCCGAAAAGTCCGCCTCAACGATACGGAGGTCGGCCGCGTCGGTCTGTACAGTCGGTTCGAGGCGCGGATTCGGTTTCATGCCACGTGAAAAAAGTAGCTTCGGATGGGGTGATTACGACTCGTTCGGAAAAGCCGTCCCGTTGGGCGAAGGGCCTTCCACGACGCTGCACCGTTCGAGTAAGGTTTCGGGTACCTCGGCAATGAATCGGCTGGGAAGGTTAAAATACGACCGTTGATCGCGCATTGGTTGCGTTACCGGGTACGAGATGAACAGATTCGTTTCCGCACGCGTTACGGCGACATAAAACAGGCGCAATTCTTCGTCGACGGCGTCCGGGTCGGAAAGGCTATAGCCGGAGGGCAGTACGCCTTCGAGAGCATGAATGATGAAAACGGAATGAAACTCCAGTCCCTTGGCGGAATGAATGGTCGAGAGAACCAGCGGCCGTTCATCCTCGTGTTCGGGCTCAGCATCGATGGCCGTCAGGTCCAGCGGTTCCAGGGCCAGCGAGGAGAGGAATGCCGACCGCGAGCCGTGGTTGTTGGCCAGCGTGACGAAATGCTCCAGATCCTGTAGGCGCTTCGGGTAGTCCTCGAAATATTTTCGCTTGAGTACGGCGTCGTAATGGCCGATGATGCGGCCCAGTTCTTCCGATATGGGCAGCGTTGTCGAGGAGAGGGTGCGCAGTACCTCGAACAGAGCCCGGAGCTGTTCCGCATATTTCGGTGCGTACGGCCGCTCGGCCAGGTGGAACGGCTCGCCGCTTTCCGAAAGGATCCATCCGATAAGATCCCTGGCCGTTCGCGGTCCCACGCCCTCCAGCAGTTGGAGCAGCCGGTTCCAGGCTACCCCGTCACGCGGGTTTTCGAGCACCCGGAGGTACGCGAGCACATCTTTGATGTGAGCGGCCTCGCTCAACTTGAGCCCACCGTACTTTACGAACGGAATGCGCCTCCGGCTCAGTTCGATCTCGAGGTCGTACGAATTGTAGCCGTTGCGGAACAGCACGGCCATCCTGGAAAGGGGGGTTCCTTCTTCGCGCAGGCTCAGGATGGTCTGCGCCACGAAGCGGCTTTCGGTACGCGTATCGGGTGTGGGGATCAGGGCCGGAAGCTCTCCTTCCCGGCGGTCGCTAAACAGTTGTTTCTCGTACTTCCGGCGAGCGCCGGAGATGAGGTGATTGGCAAACGAGAGAATGGGCTGGGTGCTTCGGTAATTCTGTTCGAGCTTGAACAGTTGCGTGCCGGGAAATACGTCGGGAAAGCCGATGATATTCCGGAAATCCGCCCCCCTGAAACGGTAAATGCTCTGGGCGTCGTCGCCCACGGCCGTCACGTTTCCGTGAACGAGGGAGAAGCGCCGTACCAGTTGTGCCTGCACCGGGTTGGTATCCTGGTATTCGTCCACCAGCACGTGCCGGCAAGCAGCGCCTACCCGCCCGGCTACATCGGCGTGTTCATCGAGCAGCAGGAACGTCTGGTTCAACAGATCGTCGTAATCCATCAGGCCGTGCTCCTGTTTGTACCGCCGATAGTCCTGGCGTAACACGATCAAATCGTCCAGAAACTCGATGAACTGGGGGGATCGGGCCTGTACGATCTGCTGGATGGACGTATCCTGATTGGCCGCGCCGGAGAACAGCGCCTGAAGGACTTTCTTGCGCGGAAAGCGTTTGTCGGGCTTGTGGAACCCCCGTTCGGTCCGCAGCACGTCGATGACGTCCGCGGCATCGGAAGCGTCCAGAATGGTAAAATTAGGCGGAAACCCGATGCGGGGTGCGTATCTGCGCAAAATACCGGCACAGAAAGAATGGAAGGTGCCCCCTTCCACATGCCGGCATCGCCCGTCCAGCAGGTCGGCCGCTCGAGCGAGCATCTCGCGCGAAGCCCGGCGGGTAAACGTGAGCAATACGATGTGTTCCGGCGGAACGCCTGTCTCCACGAGGTAGGCCACCCGGTACACCAGCGTGCGTGTTTTCCCTGTACCGGCTCCCGCGATAATCAGCACCGGACCGCCCGGCGCCGTAGCCGCCGCGTGCTGCTGCCTGTTGAGCTCGGCGGCATAGTCGATGGTAAACCGATGCGCGGGTACGTCGGGGTCGGTGGTCAGGACGAAACGGCGAGCCATGCGACGCAGGGAGAATCGGGAGATATTCGGGGGTCAGGCGTAAACTCCGCATTTGCCGGGATCTAACTTATAACTCCCGTGTTTCGTGTTCGGGTCCGCACCCGGTGTACATTCATGGTAGTTCCACGCCGGGAGGCGTAAAGGAGGCTGTTTCGGGGCCGCCTGGCCGAATTCCAGATAACTTGTTAGCGCCGGAGTCCGTTTCGTGTGTACTTTGGCAGAAGTTATAGGAGCCTCCGGCGCCGCGAAACGGTTCGGGATCCGTAGAGCAGCCGTTTTCTCACCGCGTACGTGCTGCCCGTTTGAGGTAGTCAGCGTTCGAAGTCTCGTGTGTTATGGGAAAGGTAATTGCCGTTGCGAACCAGAAGGGGGGCGTCGGGAAGACGACGACCGCCGTTAACCTGGCGTGTTCGCTGGCCGCTACGGAGCATCCGACTCTGCTCGTCGACATCGATCCGCAGGCCAACTGCTCATCCGGCGTCGGCCTCGATACGCGCAGCGTCACGGCATCCACCTACGAGGTGCTCATCGGAAGCATACCGGTAGAAGAAGCCGTCGTGTCTTCGGATATGCCGTTTCTGGACATCGTTCCGAGCCATATCAACCTGGTCGGCGCCGAGATCGAGATGATCGATATGCTCGAACGCGAGCAGATCCTGAAGAAACGCCTCGTCGGCGCCCGGAAAAAGTACGATTTCATCGTCATGGATTGCCCTCCTTCGCTGGGCCTCCTGACGCTCAACGCGTTGACCGCCTCCGACTCGATCCTGATACCGGTGCAGGCCGAGTACTTTGCGCTGGAGGGACTGGGGCAGTTGCTCAACACCATCAAGATCGTCCGAAGGCATCTCAACCCGGAACTGGAAATCGAAGGGGTGCTGCTGACGATGTTCGATACCCGGTTGCGGCTTTCCAACCAGGTGGCGCAGGAAGTGCGCCGGTATTTCGGCGAAAAAGTATTCCGCACCATAGTGCAACGAAACGTTCGCCTCTCCGAAGCACCCAGTTTTGGAAAGCCGGTACTTCTCTACGACGTTACGAGCATCGGCGCCCGGAACTACATCGCACTGGCCCGGGAGATTTTGCGCAACAATCAGGATTATCTGTCGGCGCCGGTCGTCGAACCGGCTCGCCGCTCCTCGGCTGCCGCTATGTGATCAGGCTCCGGGTGTACCCAAGCCAACGAATCCCTATGTCATCAAAAAAAGCTGTCCTGGGCCGCGGACTGAACGCTCTGCTTTCGGGGCAAGATGCCGAGGAAGCCATTCAGCCCGAAACGCCGGCGGAAAAACCCGCCGGGCGTTTATACCACTTCGAGGATCGGGTACGGGCCGTCGGCCGGGTAGCCGACCTGGATCTCGACGTTATCCGTCCGAATCCGTACCAGCCGCGCAAGGATTTCGATGACGCCTCGCTGGATGAGCTGGCCGAATCGATGCGCCACCTGGGTGTGATCCAGCCCATAACGGTGCGGGCCATCGAGCAGGAACGCTACGAGGTTATTTCGGGAGAGCGCCGCCTGCGAGCCGCCCGGCGTGCGGGCCTGAAACGCATTCCGGCTTACGTGCGGGAAGCGGACACGGAAGAAATGCTCGAAATGGCCATCGTCGAAAACGTGCAGCGCGAGGCGCTCAACCCCATCGAGATCGCGCTGGGCTACCAGCGCCTCATCGAGGAATGTGCGCTAACCCAGGAGGTCGTGGCTCAGAAGGTGGGCAAGAACCGCGTCACGGTAACCAACATGCTGCGGCTGCTGAAGCTGCCGCCGCGGTTGCAAGCCGCTTTGCGCGACGGCGTGCTGACGGCGGGCCACGCCCGAGCGCTCGTCAATCTGGATGACGAGGGGCGCCAACTGGTACTGCTCGCGGAAATCGAGAAACACGGCCTGTCGGTCCGGGAGGTTGAGGAGCGGGTTCGCAAATGGCAGGCCGCCCGAGAAAAAAAGGAAAGCGAGCCTTCGCCCGTTCCTGCGGCAAACGACCGGGCCGCGCTGGAATTGATGACTTTTTCAGACCGGCTGCGCAGCCGGTTCAGTACCCAGGTGCAGATAAAGCATCGCCCGAACGGCGCAGGAGGACGCATCGAAATAGCATACTACTCCGACGACGATCTGGAACGGCTCATGGACTTGCTGGATGCTTCCTGAGAGTCGGCCCCGGAGTCGCCTTCCCATGAACCGTCCCGTACGGCTCGTCGGCCTGATCCTCTGTTGCACGGGGTTGGCTTTACCGGCCGCTCCACCTGCTTACGCCCAGGACTCGACTCGGGTGGATAAACCGGACTGGCTTCAGGGCCATTCACCCCGCGAAGCCCTCCGACGCGCGGCGCTGGCGCCGGGCTGGGGGCAAATCTATAACCGGCAGTATTATAAGCTTCCTTTCGTGTACGCGGGTCTGGCCGGCAGCATCGGGTTTGCGCTGTACCTGAACAACCGCTACCTGCTGTTTCGCCACGCTTACCTCTACCGTGACTATCAGAATCAGAATCCGAACCCGTACGAGCGCTACAAACCGGCGTACGACCGGATAAGCGCTCAGTATGGGTCCGTGCAGGCAGGCGCCCTCCGCGACCAGAGGGATATTTACCGCCGGAACCGTGACCTTTCCTATTTTGGGATCGGCTTGTTCTATGGCCTGACCGTGCTCGATGCGTACGTGAGTGCGCATCTCCTCGATTTCGACGTCGGAGAGGACCTTACCATTGGCCTCAGGCCGAGTCCGGCAGGTGTTTCCGCCGTTCTGCACGTGCCTCTGTAGCTATGCACCGCCGTGCCGGCCCGGGTATGTGAACTTTTGCCGCCTCGGAGCCGTTGCACGTAGCCACGTTACGAAAAACACACCCCTTGATTACCTTGAACGAGACAACGGAACGGGTTAAGAAGGAGGCACGGCAGGCCGGCATCGCGCTCCGAAGGGGTGCGGTACCGGTAAACGGACGTATATTCCGTATGGCAGAGGCAATCCGGCGGCCCTGGGCCGACGCGGCGTAACTATGGCGAAAATCATCTACGCACTCAGCGGGGAGGGGCGAGGTCACTCCTCCCGGGTCATCGCCGTGTCGGACGCGTTACGCTCCCGCGGGCACGAGGTCGTGTTCTGCTGCGGCGGAACGGCGCTCGAAGTGCTCGAATCCCGGGGTGAATCCGTCATTGCCGTGCCGGCGCTTCGCCAGGTAATGATCGGGAACGAAGTGCAAAAGTGGCAGACGATCGTCTCGAACTGGCGGTGCGTTTCGGACCGCCGACGTATCACGTCGGAACTGGCCGATGCGTTTGCCGAGCAACGCGCGGACCTGCTCATTACCGACTTCGAGGCTTTTTCACCAAAGGCGGCCCTTCGTATCGGGCTGCCCGTTCTCTCATTCAACCACCAGCAAATCGTCACCGAAACGCGATACCCGTTGCCGCTCCGGTACTGGCCCGATGCCATGCTGGCCGGGCTGGCTATACGGCTCATCGTCCCTCCCGACCCGGAGCATACGCTCATTACCTCGTTTTTTTATCCCCCGGTGAGGCGCCCCGATGCCACCACACTAATTGCGCCGATCGTCCGGCCGGCGGTACAGGCCCTCGAGCCGCGGTCGGGCAACCACGTCCTCGTGTATTACAACCAGACTGAGGGAGCGGATTACGTAGTTGAGGCGCTCAGGCAGGTCAATGCTGAATTTGTCCTTTATAACTTCAACCAAACAGAACGTTATAAGGCGTATTCTAACCTGCACTTTAAACAGCCGTCATTGGACGGTTTTCTGGAGGACCTCGCCGCCAGCCGGGCCGTATTGTGCACGGCCGGTTTCACGCTAACGAGCGAATCCATTTATTTAGGTAAGCCGCTCATGGTTGTGCCCAACCGGGGCATTTTTGAACAGACCTTGAACGCGCTGTTCCTCGAGCGTGAAGGGCTCGGGCGAGCCGTCATCGGGCGCCGGATCAGCCCGTCCGAGGTGCGCTCTTTTCTGGCCGAAGTCGATGCCTTCCAGAGCCACGTGCGGGGCCGCAGAGTTTCCGGCAACTCCGAAGCCCTGACGTGCATCGAGTCGGTTTTGAACCGATTGGGAGGCAGGGTGTTTGTTCGGCCGGCGGACGGCCTCCCGGCCGTACCTGCTACGGCATCCATCGAAAAATAGTAGTAATTATGTTTTTAGTATATTCTTCGAGCCCGGAAACGGGCAACGGAACAACGCTCGCGCGGACCGCCTTCCGAGCCGAAAAAGATAACGTATCCATTTCTCCGGGGAATTCCCTATGACGACGCCGAACCCCATACCCCGGCCTGCCGACCTTTCCGAGGCCGAAGGAACGCGGTCGTCCGTTCAGGCCGGGCCCTCCCTGTTTCATAAATGCCACCAGTTCTTCGAACCGTCGGGTGATTATGCCCAGGTTACTACCGCCGGGTTGTACCCGTATTTCCGCCCCATCGAGCGCAACGAGGGCACGCGGGCCATCCTCAACGGGCGGGAAGTCATCATGGCCGGCTCCAACAATTACCTCGGGCTCACATCCGACCCGAGGGTGCGGGAGGCCGCCGAACGCGCCATTCGGCAATACGGCACCGGTTGCACCGGCAGCCGCTTCCTGAACGGCACCCTGGATATCCACATCGAGCTCGAGCAGCGGCTGGCATCGTTCATGAAAAAGGAACGGGCCGTGCTGTTCTCAACCGGCTACATGACCAATCAGGGCGTCATCCAGGGCCTGACCGGCAAAAACGACCAGATCTTTTCGGATAAGGATAACCACGCCTGTATCGTGGCCGGCACCCGGGTGAGCATGGGAACGACGAGCCGTTTCCGCCACAACGACATGGACCACCTCCGGCGACAGCTCGAAAAGGCGGCCGAAGCCCAGCCCGAAAGCGGCAAATTCATCGTAACGGACGGCGTGTTCTCGATGAGCGGAGTCATTGCCCGCGTTCCGGAGCTGGTGGAACTCGCGGAAACCTATGGCGCCGCCCTGATGCTGGATGATGCGCACGCCGTCGGGGTGATCGGACCGGGGGGCCGGGGCTCGGCGGCCTACTTCGGCCTCGAAGACCGCGTCCACCTGACCACCGGTACGTTCTCTAAAAGCTTCGCTTCCCTGGGGGGGTTCGCTGCCGGCGACCACGACGTCATCGAGTACATTCGCCACTCGAGTTCGGCCCACATCTACAGCGCGTCCATGCCGCCGGCTAACGTCGCCACGGTGCTCAAGTGCCTCGACATCCTCGAGGCGGAACCGGAGCGCCTGAACCGCCTCTGGGAAATCTCGGACTACATGCGCGAAGGGTTCCGCAATGCGGGCTTCAACGTGTGGACCAGCCAGACGCCCATCATCCCCGTCGTCATCGGCGACATGATGACCTGCTTCCAGTTCTGGAAGGATCTGCTGGAGGAAGGCGTGTTCGTCAATGCCGTGGTGCCTCCGGCCGTTCCGCAGGGACAGTCCATCATGCGGACTTCCTATATGGCTACCCACACCAACGACGACCTGGATTACATTCTGGATGCCTTCACCCGGGTAGGCAAACGGCACGGCGTCATCAAAACAAACGGCCACGGCGGCTGAACCATTGCCCGGAGAAACCATGGAGCAAGGTCGGGCACCCTCCGGAGTGATCGTGCGCCCCGTTGAGGGAAAGGACGACATGCGCCGGTTCGTCCAGTTTCCGTACACGCTGTATAAAGATAGCCCGTACTGGATACCTTCCCTCCGCCGGGATACGGAACACGCGCTCGACCCCGAGAAGAATGCTTTCTTCGAGCACGGGCGAATCCGGACGTTCCTGGCTCGGGATGCCTCCGGTAGCGTCCTCGGGCGCATTGCCGCCATCGTCAACGGCATGCACCTGAAAAAGTACGCCGATGGAAACGGCTTCTTCGGGTTCTTCGAGTGTGTAGAGCGGTACGAAGCAGCCGAAGCGCTGCTCGATGCGGCTTCGGAGTGGCTCCGGCGGCAGGGCCTCACCGGTATGCGCGGCCCCACCAATCCATCCATGAACGACATATGCGGGTTGCTCGTGGACGGCTTCGACCGTGAACCGTCTATCCTGATGCCATATAATCCGCCCTACTACGCCCCGTATCTGGAACGGTACGGCTTCAACCGGGCCATGACGATGTGGGCGTATTACGTCCACAAAAAGTACGTACAAACAGAAAAGCTCAGGCGGGGCGTCGAACTCCTCAAGCGCCGAAACCCTTCCGTAACCCTCCGCAAGGTGGATATGAGCCGCTTCGAAGAAGAAGCGCGGGCCATACTCGACATATACAACGACGCCTGGTCGAAAAACTGGGGCCACGTCCCGATGACCGACCGCGAGTTTGCCCAACTCGGCAAGGAGATGAAGCAGGTGGTCGATCCGAACATCGTGTTCATTCTGGAGGATGCCGGGACGCCCTTTGCGTTTTCCATTTCGCTGCCCAACGTAAACCAGATTCTGAAGCACGTACCCGATGGGAGGCTTTTTCCGGTAGGTTTTGCAAAGCTGCTGGCTTATGCCAAGCTGGGCCACATCTACGAGTGCCGTACGCTGCTGATGGGTATCAAGCAAAAGTACCAGGGGCGCGGTTTCGACGCCATGCTGAACCTCGCCACTATCGAAGAAGGACCCCGGCAGGGTTACGATGCCGCCGAGATGAGCTGGATTCTTGACGTAAATGAGTCCATGAAGAACGCGCTCCACTCGATCGGCGGGGTGGTGGATAAGGAGTATGCCATGTACGAAAAGCCGCTGTAAGCCTGCCGGATGGACATCCGTTTCGTTTACTTCGACCTGGACGACACGCTCCTCGATCATCGGCATGCCGAGCAACGGGCGCTTGCCGATCTCCACCGGGCATTCGAGCGTCACTTCGCTCCGCATAGCATAGAGCACCTTCAGCAAACCTACCATCGGTTCAACGTGGCGCTCTGGGAGCGGTACGGCCGCGGCGAAATCGACCGTGTCGAACTTCAACGCCTGCGGTTCGAGCAGATTCTGGAGGAACTCGTCCTGGAAGGGCTGACTCCGCCCCGTCTGAACGAAATCTATTTGCAACGTTACGCCGAGCACTGGCAATACACGACCGGCGCGCGGGAGGCTTTTCTGGACATCGCTGCAACCTATCCGGTGGGGGTGCTTACCAATGGTTTTTCCGAAGTACAGCACGCCAAGCTGGCCCGCTTCCCGGAAATCCGTAGTCGGCTGCACGCTCTCGTCATCAGCGATGAAGCGGGCTACATGAAGCCGGACAGGCGGTTGTTCGAGATCGCCGCCGGGGCTGCCGGGCATTCGCCGGAGCACATCCTGTATGTAGGCGATTCCTACCGTTCCGACGCTCAGGGGGCGCTGGAGGCAGGATGGTGGTGCGCCTGGTATACCGGCGAGGCCGGAAGCGCCCACGACCCGGAGAGGCTGTTCCGTTTCGGGTACTGGCCCGAACTGACGGCTTTCCTGTCGAACGGCCCGGCAACGTAGCGCCCGGTCGAAACAGACCGGCTACCACCCGATGCGGTGCAAGAGGTAATCCATTTTACTCCTCAAGCCGAGGCCGTACCCGAAACGGGCGGCTGTACCGCGCCCCAGATGATCGACGAACGCTTCGACGGGAAATGCATGGACCCGGTAACCCTGTTTCGCGGCGTCCTGGAAATTGGCAAGCGCCGGCAAGCCGTGATGTACGAACGGAGAGAGCCGCTCGTACATGGCCCGGCGGAGCAGCATGTAGGCGCTGGCAAGTACCGGCGTACCGTGCTCGGTCCGAAAGCCGCGATGATCCGCCCGAACCACCTGTCCGGCCCCGTAATCGCGCTCGGCGTCCTGAAGCACATCGGTCATGCCCTCCAGAAAGCCGCTACGACGGGTAACGGTGTCGCTGTCGAACAGGTACACGAAAGGCGTGTTGCACCTTCCGATGGCCAGATGCATTGCCGGACCGTGGAAGATGTTACGCTCCAGCATCACCGCCGTAATCAGTCCGCCGGAACCGGCTTCGAGGCGCTCGATGACGTCTTTCGAGGCGTCTTTCGAACCGTTGTCGATTACGAGCAGCCGGATTTCCGGATAAACCTCCCGAAAAGACCGCACGGCTGCCTCGAGCAGGTCGGGCGTCTGGTAATTGATGGTGGCGGCGGTAACAAGAGAGGGTAGGGACGGCATAGTCAGGGCTGCGGTGTGTTGAGGCGCGTTCGGAGGTATTCGGCAAAGGCCCTGAGCGCCTCGCCCCGGTGGCTCAGACGATTTTTTTCTTCGAGACTCATCTCGGCGAACGTGCGCACGCCCCCTTCCGGAATGAACAGCGCATCATACCCGAACCCGCCCTCCCCGCGCTCGGCATGATCTATCGTACCGCGGCATACCCCTTCGAATGTCCGAACGGACGCTCCATCGACGAAAGCAACGACGGTCCGGAAGCGGGCGGAGCGTTCCGACGCTCCCGCCAATTCCGCGAGCAGCTTCCGCCGGTTCGCTGAAGGGTCTGCCTGCACACCGGCATACCGGGCCGAATGCACCCCAGGGCGCCCACCCAGGGCCGTCACTTCGAGGCCCGTATCGTCCGCCACGGCGGGCTTGCCGGTAAACTCATGCAACACGCGGGCCTTCCGGATCGCGTTTTCCTCCAGCGTATCGAACGGCTCGTCGGCTTCGGGTGCACCGGTAACCTCCGAAGCGGAGATGAGCGCCAGCGGAAGATCCACCAGCAGGGTGCGGATCTCCGCGACTTTTCCTTCATTACGGGTGGCGAGTACCAGTTCGGTCATTCGAATTCTCTGTGAGACGAGGCAGCCCCCTCGCCGGATAGTGAAACAAACAGGGACAGCCCTTGTACTACACCGCCCCTGTTTTTATCTTTGCAGGCTAGCCGCCAATATACTAACCCGTACTCAAAAGGAGATCCGCCTTGTCAGTAGGAGTCAAAGTTCGCGATAACGAAAACATCGATCGTGCTCTGCGTCGGTTCAAACGCGCCGTCAACCGCAGTCGCGTGCTGCGTATCTACCGCGCCAACATGGCGTACACCAAGCCTTCCGAAGAGAAACGATTGGCGCGTCAGAAAGCGGCCCGTTCCGCCAGCCGCCGACCCCGCTTCTAGGGTTGCCGTATCCGGCGGCCCTGCTTCGTCTCGAATTGAAAGTGCGGATCTTCCGGAGGAAGTAATTCCGTTTCGCCACAGGCGAAGGGCTTTATGCCGCTCCGCCTGTGGCTTCTTTTATTACACGGAGAGGGCCAGGTGCAGGATCTGCTCCTGCTCGTACTGGTAGACCTTGGCGCTTCCGCTGGCGGTGCTGGCGCTGGCCTGCCTGCCAATGTACATGATGCGCTTGTGGCAGTCGTGGTAGATGGCCTCCAGTAACACGTCGAAGCGGGGCCGTAGGAAGCTCCACGCTCCCATGTTGGCCGGTTCCTCCTGCAACCACACCACGTCCTTCGCCTTCTGGTACCGCTCGATTTCCGCACGGACCTGCTTTTCCGGGAAGGGATAGTACTGTTCGAGCCGGGCAATGGCCAGCCGCTCGCGCTTTTCGGGTTCGTTTTCCAGGGCCTGCAACAGATCGTAGTATACCTTGCCGCTGCAGAAGATCAGCCGCTGGGCCTCGGCCGGATCGGCGGGCGCCGGTATCAACTCCTGAAATTCTCCGCCGGTAAGTTCTTCCGGGGCGGCTACCATGAGCGGGTGCCGGAGCAGGCTCTTCGGCGCGAGAACCACCAGCGGCTTCTTCACGTCTCGCTTCACCTGCCTGCGCAATGCATGGAAATAGGACGCAGGGGTCGTGAAGTTGCACACGATCATGTTATCCTCGGCGCATAATTGAAGGAACCGTTCCGGGCGCGCCGAGGAGTGCTCGGGCCCCTGCCCTTCGTAGGCATGGGGAAGAAGCAGTACCAGACTGCTGCGCTGGCCCCATTTCTCTTCCGCCGCCGACAGGAACTGATCGTAGACGATCTGCGCGCCGTTGGCGAAATCCCCGAACTGCGCTTCCCATATGACGAGGGTTTCCGGGCTGGCGATGGAGTATCCGTACTCGAACCCGCACACGGCATATTCGGAGAGCAGGCTGTCGTAGATGAGCAGCTGGGCCTGATCCTCGCGTATGTTATTCAGGGGAATGTACTCGTCGCCGGTTTCCTGATCGTAAAGAACGGCGTGTCGGTGGCTGAACGTACCGCGTCGGGAATCCTGCCCGCTTAACCGCACGGGGGTGCCTTCGAGGAGCAACGAGCCGAAGGCCAGGGCCTCGGAAAATCCCCAATCGATTTTTTTCTCCTCGAAGTACAGTTTGTCCCGTCGTTCGAACTGGCGGATCAGCTTCTTGTGTACGTTGAACCCCTCAGGCAGATTGGAAAGCGCCGAGACGATAGCGGCCAGATCTTCGGCGGAAGCCTGTGTATCTACCGGGGCGTGCCCCGATCGCTCGGCCTTTCGTTTCCGAATCACCTCTACGGCCTCGCGCGGGTCGCGTTCGTCCAGTTCCCTCGTGCTGTCGAAGGCTTCCTGCAACCGATCCCTGTAGTCCTCCAGCATCTGTTCGGCTTCGGCCGGAGTCATTTCACCCCGGCGCAACAGCGATTCGGTGTACAGCTTCCGGACGGATCGTTTCTCCTCGATCTTCCGGTAGAGCAGCGGCTGGGTGTACGTAGGTTCGTCGCCCTCGTTGTGCCCGTGGACGCGGTAGCACAGCATGTCGATCACGACGTCCTTATTGAACACTTGCCGGTAGTCCAGGGCAATGCGGGCCACCCGGACGCAGGCTTCCGGGTCGTCGCCGTTGACGTGAAAGATCGGGGCCTGAATCATCCGGGCCACATCGGTGGCGTAGGTGGAGCTACGGGCGTCCGAAGGGACCGTCGTGAAACCGATCTGGTTATTCACGACGATGTGGATGGTGCCGCCGGTCTTGTAACCCCGGAGCTGGCTCAGGTTCAGGGTTTCCGCCACCACGCCCTGTCCGGCAAAGGCGGCATCGCCGTGGATGAGCATCGGAACGACGGCGTCGAAATAATCCCCCCCCGGGGCATCGGTTTTGCGGCGGCGAAGCAGATCCTGCCGGGCCCGCACCATCCCCTCCACCACAGGATTTACCGCCTCCAGATGCGACGGATTGGAAGCCAGCGTAAGCCGTATTTCGGCGCCGTCAGGGGATGTATGCGTTCCGCGCGCCCCCAGGTGGTACTTGACGTCGCCCGAACCCTGTGTGGTCGAAGGGTCGATGCTGCCTTCAAACTCGGAGAAGATGGCCTCGTACGGTTTGTTGAGGATGTTGGCCAGCACATTCAGGCGGCCCCGATGGGCCATGCCGATCACCACTTCATGAACGCCCTGCTCGGCGGCGTCCGATAGCACGGTATCCAGGATGGGGATCAGCGTTTCCGCTCCTTCGAGCGAGAACCGCTTATGCCCTACGTATTTCGTATGCAGGAACCGCTCGAACGCTTCGGCGGCGTTGAGTTTGTGCAAAATGCGCCGTTCGGCTCCCGAGGATAGCGGCTCGGCATTCCGGATCGGTTCGATGCGTTCCTGCAGCCATACCCGTTCCATCGGGTCGGAGATGTGCATGAACTCGATGCCGATCTTGCGGGTGTACGTCTGTCGCAGGATGTCCAGGCTGTCACGCAAGGGCAGGATGTCCTTACCGCCCAGGCCCCCTGTTATGAACTTGCGGTCGAGGTCCCAGAGCGTCAGGCCGTACGTGCCGGGGTCCAACTCCGGGTGGTACGTCCAGTGATACCCCAGGGGATTGATGTCCGCCTGAAGGTGCCCCCGGACGCGATAGGCCCGGATGAGCTGGAGAATGCTGGCCTGCTTGTGGACCATGTCCATCTCGCCCCCCTCGAACTGCCCGACCATCGGGGTCGTGTCGGTCGAGAGGGAGTACGGCTGGTACGGGATGCACAGGTCGGAGAATACTTCCTGATAAAAGGTGTGCCGGCCGAGGAGCAATTCGGAGATGTAGGCCAGAAACTGCCCGCTCTCGGCTCCCTGAATGACCCGGTGGTCGTACGTGGAGGTGATGGCCATCACCTCGGACAGGCCCATTTTGCTGACGACGTCCGGAGGGAATGCGAAGTACTCCGGGGGGTAGCCGATGGCCCCGACGGCCAGTATCACACCCTGGCCCGGCATCAGGCGGGGCACGCTCATGGCAGTGCCGATCATGCCGGGGTTGGTAAGGGTGGCCGTGGTGCCCTCGAAATCGGAAAGTTCGAGCTTGCCGTCGCGGGCGCGCACCACGATGTCGTTGTAAATGCCCAGAAACTGGGAAAAGTTGAGCCGTTCGGCGCTCTTTATGTTCGGCACCATGAGCGAGCGCCGCCCCTTCCGCTCGATGTCGATGGCGATGCCCAGGTTGACGGTACGGGGGACGACATGCAGCAACGACCCGTTATCGTGCCGCAGGGTCGTGTTCATATTGGAGTGCTCCTTGAGCCCCTTGATGATGGCCCAGGCCACCAGATGGGTAAACGAAACCTTCTCGCCTCCCACGTACCGCTGGTAATCGTTGATGAGCTTACGGTTTTCCGCCATCAACTTGACCGGTATGGAACGGCTGGAAGTCGCCGTCGGCACTCCCAGGCTGGCCTCCATGTTCTCAACGATCTTGGCGGCCGCACCTCTCAGGGGGCGCAGTTCAACGTTATCGTCCGCTACCTCCGGTGCGGATGCCGGAACCACCGGCTCCGGCAGGGCTCCGTCGCCGCTTTCCGGAAGAGCCGGCGCTACGACCGGAGCCGGACGGGCTTCCGCGGCCGCCATGAACGACTCGCTGGGACGATAGTCCGCAAAAAAATCTCGCCACGTCTCACTGACGCTATCCGGATTTTCCAGATACTGCCTGTACAGTTCGTCGACATAACCGGTATTGAATCCGAGCTGGCTCACGGTAAACCTCTATGTTACGGGACAGATGAAAAGCGGCCGACACAGAAACGCACTTACCCTTCACAAGGATTCCATCTTGACACGACAGGCCGATCGCAAATCCATCCCTGTGCCGAAGGGATAACCGGATAGGGATCGGCATTCAGCCCCTCCTACAACCACCCTTTCTCGCGGTACCACGCCACGGTTTCCCGCATTCCTTCTTCGAGTGATAGGCGCTCCCGGTAACCAAAATCACGATGGGCCTTTTCGGAGGAACACATCTTGCAGGCATCCCTGATTTCTCGCGCCTTTTCCCGGTTGAGCGCCGGATACCGACCCGTAAGGCGGCCCAGGAGCTCGGATGCGGCTCCCACGGAGCTTATCATCGAACGGGGTACCGGAATCGTTACCACTTTTCTGCCCAGTGCCCCGGCTATGGCCGTTTTCATCTCACGCCAGCCGTACGGCCGGTCGGAGCCGATGAAATACGTTTCTCCGATGGTAACATCGTGCTCGGCGGCGTCCACCATGCCCCGGACGAGATCTCGCGCGTGGACGAGGCTGATTTCCGCGGAGCGCCCCGATCCTACCATGGCAAATACCCCTTTCGCTGCGGCCCGGAAAACGGTGTAGATATCAGCTTCGCGCGGGCCGTAAACGGAAGGTGGCCGTACGATGGTAACGGGCAACGTTTCGATGTATCGGGCGCCGTCCTCGTTTTGCCGGAACAGCGCCCGTTCCATCTCGGCCTTGCTGCGTCCGTAGCGGCTGATCGGGCGCAGGGGGGTCGCTTCGTCCGCCATCCCCTCCGGGCATTCCCCGACGGCGGCCAGCGAGCTCGTAACGAGCACGCGTTTTACGCCGGGAGCCGCCAGGCGAACCGCCCCGAGCATGTTGCGCGTGGCCTGTACGTTGCCGCGTTCGAAGGAGGCTTCATCCCGGGCGCGGGTCACGCCGGCCACGTGGTATACGTAGTCCACTCCCTGTAGACCTTCCCAGAGAGCTTCGATGCTGGATAGATCGCCGGAAACTACCCGAACCGGGAGTCCCTCCAGCCACTTCAAATCCTTTCTGACCAGGCAACGGACCTCGGTATAGCCCCTTCGGAAAAGCTCCTCCACGAGATGACTTCCAACGAAGCCGGTGCCTCCGGTGACGAATGCCGTTTTTTTCATGCGGATACGGGGCCACCTCCATCGGGTGCGGCGGTAGCCGGGACCGGTTGGCCCGTACGTTTTTTATCTGAAAAATGATAGATTGAAAGCGTGAGGAGCGCTGCCGGATGGCCGAACGGAACCCGGTCGCCTCCGAACGTCCCGTACAGTAACCACTGGTAACCGCCATGACCCTTGAAGAAGCCGCGCGGGATTTCCTTGCGCAAAAACGCATCGCCGTAGCCGGTGTCTCCCGCAGCGGGGATATCCCGGCCAATATAATCTATAAAAAGCTGAAGGCGTCGGGGTACGACGTATACGCCGTTAACCCGCACGCCGACAGGGTGGAGGGTGACGTCTGTTATCCCGATCTGGCGGCCATTCCGGGCGGGGTAGACGGGGTGGTAATCGGCGCCCCGGCCGACCGGAGCGCCTCTATCGTTCAGGAAGCGGCCGCCGTAGGCGTCTCCCGCGTGTGGATGCACCGGGGCATGGGTCCGGGCAGCGTCGATCCGGAAGCCGTCAGGCTGGCCGAGGCGGCGGGCTTGTCGGTGATCCCGGGTGGCTGCCCGATGATGTTCTGCGAGCCCGTTGACGTGGCGCATCGGTGCGCCCGCTGGTTCAACCGCGTAACCGGCCGCGAAGCCGTTCCCGTTGGGTACGAGGCGTAAAGCGGAAGGGGGCCGCGTTTCCGCCGCCCCCTCCGTTTAGTCGCTTCAGAATCCCTCGAACCGGAGCCGGGCGAGTGCGGCCGGGTTATCCCGGCGCCCGTCGAAGGGCCGCAGACGGAAGCTGTACCGGTACGACGGCTCCGAGAGCACGTACCGGTCGTGCGTTCGGGCTCCCCAGGAGTTATCGCCCCCGACGCCCATCTGGCGGTAGTCCACGTTCAGCGAAACGAGGTCGCTCGGCACGACATCCGTGGTGTGGCGGTTTTTCCCTTCATAACGCGGCATGAAGCCGGCTTCGGGCGATTCGAAGTCCTCCATGAGCTGGTGGTGCGCCCCTACGCTCAGCAGCGGCATACCCACGGCCAGCAACCCGACCCCCTCGCCGTTCGTCAGCGCGACCCACCGCACATCCGTCTTGTAGCCGTTTTCCTGGGGGCGGATGTACGGAACGTACTGATCGGCTACACTTCCCGAATACAGCCCGACCAGCGCTCCGGTGTTACGGTCCCAGTAGTTTTCGAACGGGCCTCGCCCGAGCCAGGTGATCCGGTCATATTCCCGGGGAAGACGCAGGTTCATGCCCATCCGGGGTACTTCCGGCAGCTCCGGATCGGTTTTCCGAAAGTCGTTATCCACGAGGATGTCGCCCGTACCAAGTACCGTGTATACGGTTTTATAGAGGGCTATGGGTTTCGCGGTGAGGTTAAAGTTGTCGGTTCCGTAGAGGTTCATCTCCAGCGTGACCCGTACTACGCCCGGGCCGGGCTGCTCCACCTCCGACCGAACCACGCTCCGGTTGTCCCCTGCCTTACGCCAGGGACGGGCGCGCCGGGGTAAGTCGTTCCCCCAGTCGTTATCGGTCGGCGCCCGCCAGAAATCGGGTACGGGGCCTTTTGCGATCATCTCTTCGTTCCCGAGCTTGAGCGAATACATCGAGCCCGTTGCCAGATCGAAGCGTACGGAGAACCCCTGCCCTTCCACCGCTACGTCTTTTCCCTGCCGGTCGAGCGTCAGGGCCGGAACCGACTGAACATCGGTAGGGGTTACCGGGGCCTCGATGGGCAACAGGAACTGCTCGTACGCTTCGACGTGGCCTTTTTCGAGCAGAGGATGAGGCTGCTTCCGGATGAGGTCGAGGTTCAGGAAATAGACCCGGCCGGGCTCGGGCTCCGGAAGGGTGTACCCGAGCGTGACGACCGCATCCGTCTGCGGCGCGGCGGCCGGAAGGGGAGTCACGCCCGACTCCAGCGTCTTCCCGTCGGCCACGACGGACCATGCCAGATCGAACGCTTCCAGGCTGGTGAAGAAGAATTTATTGTGCACCCGCACCGTGCCGGATTCGAGGTTCTCCGGCGTGAACTCCGCATTCTGATACACCTTCTTTACTTCGTGCAAAGCCGGGTGGGGCGTTCGGTCCGGGTTGACCAGCCCGTTGATGCAGAAGTTGGCATCGCTGGGTACGTCCGGCGGACCGAAATCTCCTCCGTAGGCCCAGTAGCTCCTTCCGGTTGCATCGGTTTTGACCAGCCCCTGGTCCACCCAGTCCCAGATGAACCCGCCCTGTAAGGCCGGATAGTTCTCGATGACGTCCCAGTAATCCTGCAAATTCCCGACGCTGTTTCCCATGGCGTGCGCGTACTCGCACAGGATGAGCGGCCGGTCCGGGTTCGTTTTCGCATACGCCTCGATCTGGGGGATCGTGGCGTACATGGGCGCCTTGATGTCCGAGTGCCGTTCGGGCGCGTTCGTCTCTTCTCCTTCCCGCTCGTACTGCACCGGCCGCGTGCCGTCGCGCTGATGTATCCAGCGGTAGGTAGCCAGCATGTTGCGGCCGTCCCCCGCTTCGTTGCCGAGCGACCAGATGATGACGGACGGATGGTTTTTATCGCGCTCCACCATACGTTGCGTCCGCTCGAGGTGGGCCTTCAGCCATTCGGGTTTGTCTGCCAGCGTGACGTCTCTTCTGTACCCGATTCCATGCGATTCGATGTTGGCCTCATCGATGAGGTACAATCCGTATTCGTCGGCTAGTTCGTACCAGCGTTCGGGCTGCGGATAGTGGGACGTACGCACCGCATTGATATTGAACGCCTTCATGGTGCGGATATCCTTCAGCATCGTCTCTTCATCCACCACGTGGCCCCGGATATCGTGGTGCTCGTGCAGGTTGACGCCCTTGAGGTAAATCGGCTTGCCGTTGACGAGCAACTGCCCGCCCTTGATTTCACTCGTGCGGAAGCCGATCCGCGCGCCGGTAGCCTCGATGGTTTTGCCCGAGCGGTCCTTGAGGGCGATGACCAGCCGGTACAGATTCGGCTGCTCCGCCGACCACCTCCGGACGTTCTTCAGCGATTGCTCGAACGACACAACGCTGCCTCCCTCGGAGGAAACCGAGCGCGACTGCCGGATGGCGGCTTTCTCCCCGTCGTACAGCACGGCCTCTACCGTATACCCCGGTTGGAAACCGTCCGTATGCGCCACCTCTACCTCCAGTTGGAGGCGCCCGTCCCGGTAGTCGTTTGCCAGACCGGCCCGGGCAAAGAAATCACGAATGTGCGTCCGGGGGGCCGCGTACAGGTATACATCCCGCTGGATGCCGCTCATGCGCCAGAAGTCCTGGTCTTCCAGGTAGCTGCCGTCGCTATACCGGTATACCTCCACGGCGAGCGTGTTCGCGCCCTTCTTCAGGTATGGCGTGATCCGGTACTCCGAAGGGGTTTTGGAGTCCTCGCTGAATCCCACTTCTTTTCCGTTTACCCACACGTAGTACCCCGCACTCACGCCGCCGAAATGCAGGTACACTTCGCGGCCCTGCCACGCGGCCGGCACCTCGAAGGTGCGCCGGTAAGACCCCACCGGGTTGTCGTCGTGCGGTACGAACGGCGGGTTCGCTTCGAAGGGATACTTGATGTTGACATAAATGGGGTAACCGTACCCGTTCATCTCCCAGTTCGAGGGAACTTCGAGGGTCTTCCAGCCGCTCACGTCGAAATCTTCACGGAAAAACGCTACGGGTCGCTCCGAGGGGCGGGGGGAGAAGTGAAATTTCCACGGTCCGTTGAGGCTCTTGATCCAGGGTGAATCAGCCTTGCCTCCCGTGCGCGCCTGCTCGGCGGTGTCGAACCGGTAGAAGGTGGCGTGCGGCGCCTCTACCCCGATCAGGTTGACTTCCGGGTTTTCCCACTCCCGGGGCTCGGATGTAGAAAACCGAACCGCTTCCGGCCCGGAGGGAGCTTGCGCCACCGACGGCGTGGAAAGGAGAGTCAGTAGACAAACGCAGGAGATGAAATAGCGGAGCATGGGCTTTTCCTCGGTAAAACGGAAATACGCGTTCAGGATACGTTTCGACGACGGGCCGGATCTGAGAATTTTCAGTTTATAGCCGTCAGCCGGACCACGTTTTCGACGTGGAACGTGTGGGGGAACAGGTCTACCGGCTGGACGGCATCGATGCGGTAGCGCTCGGCGAGCAGGGACAGGTCGCGCGCCTGGGTCTGCGGGTTGCAGCTTACGTAAACAAACCGCTCCGGGTGAAGGCGGCCGATGGTTTCGACCACCTTCGGGTGCATCCCGCCGCGCGGCGGATCGGCGATCAGCACGTCCGGACGCCCGTGTTCCTCCACGAATGCCGGGGTGAACAGCCGCATCAGGTCGCCGCTCAGGAAGGTGGTGTTTTCGACGCCG
Source organism: uncultured bacterium (assembly GCA_965365445.1). GTDB lineage: Bacteria > Bacteroidota > Rhodothermia > Rhodothermales > DASSAV01 > CBDUBS01. The sequence goes on from CBDUBS010000015.1 coordinate 26,241, forward strand.
TTACGCCGGGCATTCATGCGCGCATTTTCGACGGCTTCTTCGACGAGTTCCACCCCGACTACGTGCCGCACCGCTCCCGCCACATAAATGGCGATGGTTCCGGCCCCGCAGTACAGATCGTACACCCGATCCTCGGGGCGGAACGCGGCGAACTCGGCTGCTACATCGTACAAACGCCTGGCCTGGCGCGTGTTCGTCTGAAAGAATGCATTGGCGGCGATCTCAAACCGGAACGGTCCGATGTCGTCATGAATTACGCCGGGGCCATAGATCGTATGGATCTCCTCGCCGAAAGCGGTCTGGCTGAACGTGCTGTTGATTGTGTTGACGAACGTAGTCACTTCGGGAAAATGCTCCCGGAAGAAGGCTTCCATGCCGGCGATGGGCTCCGGGTCGAACCGGGACGTAACCAGGTTAACCATGACCTCGCCGGTCATTTCTCCCTGCCGGATGACGAGGTGCCGGAGGTATCCTTCGTGCGAGCGGGTATCCCACGGCAGCCAACCGTTTGCGCGGGATAGGTCCCTGACGGCGTTGACGAGCCGCACGCTCAGTTCGGATTGCAGGTAACACGCCCGGATGTCGAGCACCTTGCTGAAGTTTTCCGGTACGTGCAACCCGAGGGCGAACGAGCGGTCCAGAGGCTCCCCGGAGTCGATCTCGTCCTGCATCAACCACCGCTCCGAACTGAACGAGAACTCCATCTTGTTTCGGTAGAAGTATACGTTCTCGGAGCCGATGGTGGGCCGGACATCGATGCCCTGGAACCCGCCGACACGCTCGAGCGCGTCACGGACGCTGTCGCGCTTGGCTTCCAGCTGGGCGTCGTACCGGACGTGTTGCCAGCGGCACCCTCCGCACGTCCCGAAATACGGGCACCGGGGCGCGGCGCGCAGGGGACTCGGCTCGAGTACGTCGAGCAGCCGGGCTTCAGCGTGCCGTTTTTTCCTTCGATGGATGCGAGCCAGCACCCGATCTCCGGGTACGGCTCCGTCCACAAAAACGACATATCCGTCCAGCCGCGCCAGAGATTTCCCCCGGTCGGCAAATTTCTCAAGGGTTACTTCGATCTGGTCTCCCGGCTTCACGACGACGCACACAGGTTAAGCGGGCATACCGCTGGTTTGCATCGCCCGCCGCCCCGCCGCAAGGGACAAGGCGCCGGCTTCCAGCGGACCAACACGTTCCTCGAACAGTTCGATGAGCGCCAGCTGGCTGGCGGCCTGATACCGGGCCAGCGCGCCCAGTATGGCCGCTGCGGCGCGGGGATTTCGCTTGAGCATAGTCGCCAGGTCGGGACGGTAAAACCCGAGCACCTGCGTATCCACGGCCGCCTGAGCCGTTTCATGCCGATGGCAATCTCCCAGGATGGACAGGGTACCGATGAGGTCGCGGGGGCCTACTGTCCCGAGTTCATGAAACGCGCCGTTTTCGGTTTCCTTGTATAGGCGCACGCTTCCTTCTTGAACGATGTACAGCCCGAGGCCGGGATCGCGTTCGTAATACAGAAATTCGTCACGGCGATACATGCGTTCATGAACCGCCGAGGCCAGCTCGCGCAGCGCCGACCGATTCAAATCCTGAAAAACGGAAACCTCCTGAAAGGTCTGTATCGCATCGCGAAGGGGCGCGCGTTCGGCGTGACGGGGCTGCCGCCGGCCGAACAACGAGTCGAAAGGCCGAAAAGAAGGCATAACTCGATAGGGGCAAGGCCGAAAATCCGAATATACGGCAATCGCATCGGATCCTGCTGCGATGCGCCCCGTCAACCGGATTGTTGCGCCGGACCTATCCGAAGGCGGTCGGGAATATCGTTCCGCTGCGGATTCGGGTTCAGCATGGCCCCGGTGAGCGGGGTCTCGAACGCCGTTACGAACGGAGCGATGATCCCGAAAAGAAACTCCTGCTGAAATTCGAAGAAGTCCGGCTCGAAACGCCCCTGTTCGTTTCGGTGACCGCGTATATCGAGGTACAGTACGCGGGGCCAGTTCGGGAACTGCGTCTGTGCATCCTGCACCAGCCGAAACAGGTGTTGCACTGCCGTCTCGAACGTATCCTCCCCTTCCACCACCTGGTATAAGGATACCGTGTTATCGAAATTCATCCAGATTCCTGGATAATCCGGCTTGTTATACGATGGGATGAAGGCTGGCTCGGACATATGACGGCCCCTCGGTTACACACGCCGCCTTACACGCCTCAGTGGTATGCCGGTTCGCCCGCCCTGCCGGCAGCCCGCCGGCACTCGGAAGGATATCTTCACATCCAGAGCGGGCGCAGGCAACGGGGGAGTGGTATACTGAAGATCCAGTTACAGGCAAAAGGTAAGTCTATGGCGCGTACTGCATCCTATCTGGCGAAACTCGGACCGGCACTCCATGCTTTATTGCGCATTGGCGCCGGACTGCTTTTCATGCAACACGGAGCGCAAAAGCTCTTTGGCTGGCTCGGCGGCACGGATGGCTCCGGAGGCACCGCCGAACTGATCTCGATGTACGGCCTGGCCGGGGTGCTGGAGTTCTTTGGCGGAGCCCTCATCGTCCTGGGACTGTTTACCCGTCCGGTCGGGGCGTTGCTGGCAGTACAGATGGCAGCCGCCTACTTTATCGCCCATTTCCCCCAGGGAGGGTTTCCCATTCAGAACGGCGGTGAGTTGGCCCTGTTATTCGCGCTCGTGTTTGCGTTTTTTGCAGGCAACGGGCCCGGCCCGGCCGCGCTGGATCGGTTCATCGGCCGGCGTAGTTCCTCGCCTTACAGATAAACCGGGCTCAAATCGTAGAGATGGTATCGCCGCGGCTCCGGCGTGTGGTGTCGGGAAGCATCGGAGTGGGTGGACGGAGCGAGTCGGCGGCGTCGGTTGCCGGAGCGGGGTCGCCGTAGACGGTCCCTTCCTGAAGCTGGATGTCGCCGTTCCGCGTTTCCGCAACGATGCGGGCGCTTCCCCGGCCAAGTTGACCGGTGAACCGGGTTCCGGCTCCCTGCGAATCGAGCCGGGGGTTGACGAAGCGCAGGCTCTGGGTAAGGATGTCGCCGGCGCTCGTACTCGCCTCGACCCGAACGGAGGAGTTGCCGGGTAGTGTCAGCGCAACGTCCCCGTTGGTAGTGCGGGCTTCCACGGCGGCATCCGGCGGCACCCCGCGCATACCGATGGTAACCGAACCGGATTCCGTCCGGGCGTTGACGCTTGCGGCGGCTCCTTTGATCTCGATGTCGCCGTTCCGATTGTCGATGGAGATCGGTCCTTCCAGCCCGGAGAGCGTGATGTCGCCGTTTTGCAATATCACGCGCACGCCGGCGTTCCGGGGCACGGTCCCGCGGATGTCCACCGAGGACATATTCGCATCGTCCGATGAAACCAGGTAGGTATACGCCGTCTCGTTACCCGATTCAGCGACGGCAATCCGGTTCAGGCGTTCCCGCGCCTCGGCGTCGTCGCTTCCCCGGGCGCGTTTGATGAAATCGATAGAGGCCGTAGGTTCGGTGGTGGCGGTAAGGTATACCGAACCGGAAAAGCCCTCCAGAACGAGCGTTCGGTTTCCGGGCGCTACCGTCCGGGAAAGCGTTTCTTCCGCTTCGGCGGCCCCGAGCACGAGCCGTCCGTCGTCGGTGGTGCTCACATCGGCATCGTTACGGCACCCGGCTGCACTTAATAAAAGAAGGAAGCCGGCGAGGGCGGGTACGCAACGGGCGAAGGACATCATGGCAATGGAGGATTCGGCATTGGGGGGTACGTGTCCTACCGAAACCATTCATGAGTGTCCTTGATCCCGGCAGGCGGCGTAACGAAAAAGCCACGATGCCCCTTCAGTGCAGGGCGACGGTTTTGATGAACCGGCGCACGGCCATCTGGGAAGCGCCCCAGCCAAGCACCCCCCCGACGAGGACAAGCAGCAGGGTAAGCAGGAAGCCCATGAACACGGTCGGTTTGCCCAGTTGGGGGATGTAGCCGGCGAATAGCCCGTACAGTATCCAGATGAGCAGCCCGGCCGTCAGACCGGCCAGGAGCCCCTGCAGGATGCCCTCGACCAGGAAGGGCCGGCGGATGTACAGATCGGTCGCACCGACCAGTTTCATCGTCCGGATGAGCAATCGGCGGGCGTAGATCGTCAGGCGGATCGTATTGGCCACCAGGAACAGGGCCGCCAGCGTTACCAGCAGGCCGATCGTGATGCCGAGCAGCGTCAGGAGCCGCAGGTTGCGCTGCACTTTCACGAGCAGCGATTGGTTGAAAACGACCTCGTCAACCCGGTTCCAGGATGAAAACTCCTCAACCAGACGCGTCAGGCTGTCCGGGTTGGCGTAGGCGGGTTCCACACGCACCCGAATCGAGGCCGGCAGAAAGGGTTCGTCGAAGTAGATTTCGGCCCCTTCGCCGAATTCATCCCGGAATACCTTCTGCGCTTCCTCGCTCGAGATGTACAGGGCCTCGGCCACGCCGGGTGTGACGGAAGCGCGGGTAACGATGGCATCCGTGATGAGCTTTTCGGCGGGTTCCAGGAATATTTCTACCTCGCCCACACGCTGCCGTAGCCAGTCCGATACGTAGTGTGCCTGAATACCCATCATGACGAACATCCCCAGCATCACCAGCGCTACGACCATGGCGCTCGTGGAGGTAGCGACGGCGAACTTCGCCCGTCGGAACCCCGCGATGCCTTCCCGAAGACTGTATGTCAGTTGCACGTCGATCACTCCGGCGGAACGCGTCCACCGACTTATTCCACGGTTCTTCCTTCCGGGTACGAACCCAGCACGCGTACGAAGGCGGTCATTTCACCCAGGTGGTCCAGGGCCCGTTGCAACGCCGGGCTGTCGGCGTCTCCCTGAACGTCCAGGTAAAACAGGTACTGCCCGGGGCTGCCTACGAGCGGCCGGCTTTCGATTTTGAACAGGTTGATATCCCGGAGCGCAAACGCGGCCAGGCTTTTGAACAGCGACCCCGGTACGTTTTCTCGCATGGCGTACACCAGCGACGTCTTGACGACCTTCGAACCGGCCCGGTCGCGGAACCGTCCGTCTCCCGGGCGGGAGAGCACGAGGAACCGCGTGTAGTTTTGCCGATCGCTTTCGATGCCCTCGGCCAGAACGTTCAGTCCGTAGTGCCGGGCCGCCTGTCCGCTCGCTATGGCCGCTGCATCCGTATCGCCGTTCATACTGACCATTTTTGCCGCCCCGGCGGTGTCGTATACCGGCACGGCTTCTGCGTGTGAGAGCCGCTCCTGCAAAAACGAGCTGCACTGCCCGAGCGCCTGCGGATGCGAAAGCACCCGCCGGATATCGGCTATAGTTACGCCGGGCAGGGCCATCAGGTTGTGGCGCACCCGTAGCTTCAATTCCCCGACGATGACCAGATCGTTGCGGCGCAGCAAATCGTAATTGATAGAAACGCTGCCGAAGAGAGAATTCTCGATGGGGATGACGGCAAAATCCGCCCGGTGACCGGATACCGATGCAAAAACGGCCTCGAACGAGGGGCACGGGAAGGTTTCGACCGGGCCGAACAGCGCCACGGTTGCTTCTTCGCTATACGCCCCCGTTTCACCCTGAAACGCGACCAGCAGGGCTTCGGTGCTCATGTCTGTTCTCCGGTAAGGCAGCTTGCCCTCCTGTAAGAATGATCCGCTATGCTGCGTTTCGTTCGGCATCCTGCCCTTGCGCACCGGGCGAAGGTTCTTCCTTTCGCGTCATGTGCTCCGGCGTGGAAATGCCCAGTACGTTCAGCCCGTTCCTGAGGACGATGCGGGCGGCCAGCGCCAGGTTCATCCGGGCCGTAGCCAGCGCCCGCGCTTCGCCAATGATGCGGCACTGTCCGTAGAACTGAGAAAATGCTACTGCTGCCTCGCGCAAATAGCCGGCTACCAGGTGAGGCTCCTTGACCTCGGCGGCCCGCTGGATGACGTCCGGGAAACGCAGCAGCACCGTCATCAGCGCCCGTTCGGTTTCGTGGGTAAGCAGCGAAAGATCCATGCCGGATTCAAAGGTGAAACCAACCTCCTGCGCTTTCCGAAGAATGGAGCAGATACGCGCATGTGCGTACTGGAGATAGAATACCGGGTTTTTCTCGCCGGCTTCCCGGGCCAGGTCCAGGTCGAACTCGAGATGGGTGTTCGGCGAGCGCATCAGGAAGAAAAAGCGCGTCACGTCCTCCCCGACCTCGTCCATCAATTCGTCCAACGTCACGTAATTGGCTTTGCGGGTGCTCATCTTTACGGGCTCCCCGCCACGGACCAGCGTGACGAACTGATAAATGACCACGTCCACCCGGGAGGCGTCGTAGCCGAGCACCTCCAACCCGCTGAGCACGTCGGGGTAGGTGGCAATGTGATCGGCCCCGAAGATGTCCACCATGCGGTCGAAACCGCGCTCGAACTTGGTGACGTGGTAGGCGATATCGGGGAGGCGATAGGTGGGTTCGCCGGTGCTTTTCACCAGCACGGTATCCTGCTCTTTGCCGAAATCCGTCGTCCGAAACCAGACGGCTCCGTCCCGGTCGTACACCGTATTCCGATCACGAAGGTGCTTGAGCACCGCCTCGATCCGGCCGTTTTCATACAGCGAGTATTCGTTGAAGTACGAATCCATCACGATGCCCATGCGCCGCATCGTCCGGTCGATCTCGGCGAAGATGGCTTGCTGGGCGGCTTCCTTGAATACCGCGCTGTCGGCGGAATTCTGCAGGCTATCCCCGTGCCGCTCCACGAGGCGCCCGGCAATCTCGATGATGTATTCCCCGAGGTACCCGTCGTCCGGGAACGGCTCCGGGACGGTGACGGTTCGGCCGTCGCCGACGTTCATTTCCCGGGTAGGAAGCTCCGGATCGATCAGGGCGAGGTACCGGGCGCGCACCGACTCGCCGAGGATGCGCATTTGCCGCCCGGCATCGTTGAAGTAGTATTCCCGCGTGACGTCGTAGCCGATCCGGTCGAGCAAGTTGGCAATGGTGTCGCCAAGGACGGCGTTGCGCCCGTGCCCAACCGTAAGCGGCCCGGTCGGGTTGGCGCTCACGTACTCGACCAGCGCGCGCTTCCCCCGCCCTGTGGACGAGCGTCCGTAACGGTCGGCATCGGCCAGCAACCGGGCGAGGGCATCGGAGAGAAAGGCAGGGGCAAACCGGACGTTGAGAAAGCCCGGCCCGGCGATTTCTACGGAGGCCAGGTAGCCGGCCTCATCGGTTTCGCGGAGGCCACGGGCGATTTCCTCGGCAATCTGGCGTGGCGCCCGCCGAAGCGGGCGGGCCAACTGCATGGCGGCGTTGGTCGAAAGGTCGCCGTGGTCGGGGTTGGCCGGCGCCTCGATGTCGGGGACGAACGACTCCGGGACGTCCTCCATGCCTGCAAAGACCTGGTGGAGTTGTTGTTCTAAATAGGATCGCATGAAAGCGTTGGGTTCAGGTAGGTAACGAAAGCCGGAATCTACGAAAAAGGCGGCTCGGATTCCGCCGGTTCGATGTCCAACCCGGATACGAGCAGCGTGGGGGCTCCGGAGCTTACCGGCACGATTTGCCCCGCCTTGAGGCACTGCCCCCGCCCGGCATCGATCCGGAAGTCGTCGGCTACCCCGACGATGCGGCGCAGTGAATCCAGGCCGTTTCCGGCAATCCACACGCCGCCGACGGGCCGGGTCAGCCGGCCGTTCTCGATGCGGCGCCCCTGCACCACTTCAAGGGTCGTCTGGCCTGTTTCCGGATCGTAACGGCCCCGCCCCGGCGTTTCGATGTACAGCCCCTCCTTGACGTCTGCTATCAAATCGCCGGGCCGGTCGGTTCCGGGCATCAGGATGAGGTTAGTCATGCGCGGGAGCGGTGGATGCCGGTAATCCTGCCGTCGCCCGTTGCCCGTTAGCGGGAAGCCGGTTCGATAGGCATACACGCGGTCGGTGAGCGGGTTGCCGAGCGCACCGTTCCGGATGAGCGCGGTTCGCCCCGCAGGAGCGCCCTCGTCGTCAAAGGGGGTCGTGGCCCTGCCCCCCGGCAGCGTCCCGTCGTCGATGAGCGTCACGCATTCGGGCGCCACTGGACTGCCGGCCTTTCCGGGGGGCGCCGCCGTATCCGCTTCGAGGCGGTGGCCTATT
>CBDUBS010000016.1:0-32449 GCA_965365445.1 uncultured bacterium
CCGCCACACTCGGCCCATCGGCAGGCGGGTTGCGCCCCCTCGGCGACTGGACGCTGAGCCTGTACTCGGTGTACACCGGCGGGCAGCGGTTTACATACCACAGTCCCGGCGACTTTTCCACCGAACCCCTGAATGAAACCTGGAAGCCGCTCTACCGGACCGACATGAAACTCGTGAAGGGCTTCGGCAGCCCGCGCGGGGTAACGACGGAAGTGAGCTTCGAGGTTCGCAACCTGTTCAACCAGCACCGCCTGCGGCTGCTGGGCGGCGACAACCTGACGCGCTACATGGAAGAAGGAGTGCTGCCGACTCACCCGGTAACGGGAGAGGAAATGACGTGGGATTTCTACGACTTCGATCTGATGCCGCGCGAAGTTTTCTTTGGCCTTAGCATGAAATGGTAACCGATCCTGCCCTTTTCATCCTTACGCTTTTCGCGAAATGAACAAACCTTTCCATATACCCGCAACTCCTTACCTGATTCTGGCAATCGTGCTGCTGGCAGGGTCAGGCGCCGCCGCCGCCCAGAACGTCCAGACGATAACCCGAAGCAAGGTCTGGTACGGGCACGGCGAAATGGGGTTGGAGGCCGACGGCATCCCGCGTCTTTCCCTCGCCTACCCGGGCTACTACGATGCGCCCAATGCAGCATCCATTACAAGCGTCCGAACCGGCACCTGGTGGATGTACAACAAGAGCGGCGGCCCCTTCGGCGACCGGCTCATCGGCGGCGAGTTTAGCAACGAAATCACTGTGCTGGAACCGAACACTCTCATAAAAAACTACAACTTCGAGAAAAGCCTGAATGAGCCGGAGGAATATACCCTGAGCGTGGCCCGCACCAAATCCGACTTCCCTTCGGCGGGCCGCCGCGAGTTGCGCTACGAGGTTAAAGTGATGGGCTGGAGCCTGCCGGCCTACGACGATTTCATCCTGATAAAGTACACGATTACCAATATCGGCTCGGAGGCGTTGACCGACTTCCATACCGGCTGGGGGCGGCATATTCGGGTAAGCGAGGATGGATGGAGCATGAACTTCCGCTCCGACGACGAATACGAATGGCACGCCGATCTGACGACCAGAACCAGCGAAAACGGGGCGTTCGTATTTTTCGACGACACCTCGATACCGGTTGCGACGCCCAACTCCCCCGTTCAGTACGGGTTTTCGCCCGGCGACGTTACAGGCGACCGCGGCGATCCCGGAAACATCCGGGAAGCCAACTCCATCGACCGTGCGCTTCACTCGCCGCAGATATTCGTGGACCGCATCATCGACGTTACGCCAAACCGAAACGGCGAGAAAAAGGTGTTTCAGAACATCCTCTCCACCGACCAGCGGGCACCTAAAGGCGAATTCTACCCGGACGTGGGCGCCACCGGCTCTTCATATGAGTTGCTGGCTCCCGTGTTTATTAAAGATCAGCCGCGCAAAAGCTGGCGCGAGCTAAACGCTGATGCAAGCACCAGCGAGGGCAGTGTATACGAGCGCGAGGCCCAGTATACCCAGACCATCGGTCCCTACACGCTGGCGCCGGGCGCCACCATCGAGGTACTCCGCGTACTGATCTTTGGCGAAATGGACCGGAACATCACGATGCTCGGCGGACTGAAGGCTACCCAGAACTTCAAAAAGGCCGGAATCGACAGCCTCAAGACCAACTGGACGAACATGCTCCGTCTGGTGGATAACGGCTTCCGCCCGACAGCCTATCCGCCGCCCACAGTGGGCAACCCGCCGCAAGTCAGCCTCGGCAACGAACTGGATGTAAATATTTTTGCCGACGAGGAAGCCGGTACGCAGGGACACGTCATTTCCTGGCAGCCGATACCCGACAGCTACCGCGATCCGATAAAAGGCACGAACGACCACGTAGGCTACCGGGTCTACCGCTCCGAGCAGAGCGTAACCGGTCCCTGGGCGCTTATCGCCGACCTCACCAAAGCTCAGGCGCAGGCGCTGGTCCAGAACGGCCGGATCACCTACCGGGTGGAGGGCAAACCCGGCGTACCCATGCGCTTCGCTGTAACCAGCTACGACGATAGCGGCCTCGAATCAGGACGGACGGCCTACAACCTGTTTGCGCTGGCTGCCAAGCCGGTCGCTTCTAACGACTTCGCAAAGGTGCGCGTCGTCCCTAACCCGTTCCGGCAAACCAGCGGCCTGCCCGATCTCGGGGAAGCCAAACGGCTCTCGTTCATCAATATCCCGGGCAAGTGCACCATCCGGATATACACGGTGGCCGGCGATCTGGTGCAGACAGTCGAGCACGACGACGGGTTTGGAGAAGAGTCCTGGGGCTCGTCGGAGGAAGACAACTACATGCTCACGCGATTCGCGCAGAATGTGATGCCGGGTGTGTACGTCTACCACGTCGAATCGCACGTGCCCGGACATGAGGGGGAATCCGCCACAGGGCGCTTTGCCATCGTCAAGTGAGGAGCTTCCAACTGACTACAACGGCTTTTTAACCGAGGACGATACCATGTCCCAGCGTTTCCATCTGCTGCTTCTGGGGACCGTGCTTTTCCTGCTCCCGGCGACGCCTTCAGCCGCTCAGGAAGTCGGCAGCGGCATCACCGAACCCGATTTCGACCGGGTAGCCCAGAGCGGTTTTCAGTTCCTTCATCTCCCGACCCACGCACGGCAGGCCGCCATTGGGGGTGTATCGTCGGTGATGATGAGCGGAGCCGCAGCGGCCCTGAATAACCCCGCCGCCATCGCGCTCGTTGAAAACGCGGATCTGGTAGTCACTCGCATGAACTGGATCGCCGACATCGGTTACAATGCAGGCGCCCTTGTGAAAAACCTCGGGGGCTGGGGAAGTCTGGGTCTGAGCGCCGTCTACCTCGATTATGGCGATATGGACCGGACCGAAAACCGGGAGATCCTCGATGCCAACAACGAACGTACGGGGCTTTCGGAGGTGATAACCGGTCTCGGGACGTTTTCGGCTTACGATCTGGCCGTAGGCGTCAGCTACGCCCGCTCGATGACCGACCGGCTCCAGCTCGGCGCGACGGTGAAGTACGTTCGCGAAAGCATCGACAATACAGACGTCAGCAACTGGTCCATCGATGTCGGCACCCTGTACTATACCGGCTTCCGCACCCTGCGCGTGGCGATGATGGGCAGCAACTTTGGCCCCGACGTCAACTTTGCCGAGTGGGAGGAGCGTATTCAGGTTACCCCGGCCAACGTCAAAATGCCTATGGTGTTCAAGTTCGGGGCCGCTATCGACGTACTCGAGGGGGGTCCGAGCCCGCATCTGCTCACCTTGTCTTCCGAGTTCATCCACCCGAACGATGGACCGGAGCGCGTGCATGTCGGCACGGAGTACGCCTTCCAGGATCTCATCTTCCTTCGCGGAGGCTACCGCTTCAACTACGACGAGCAAAGCTACACCCTGGGCGGCGGCCTTAACGTCAACCTGGGCGATATCGGACTGAAGATCGACTATTCCTACTGGGCGTTCGGCCGCCTCGGACCGGTGCATCTGGTGAGCGCAGGATTCGGTTTTTAGCTACCTTGGTATTCTCGTCATCCGGGCAATTAACTACATGCTTGCATCCGGCAGGATGAAACAGGTCCTAATCCGAGTCCGCCGATTGACCGTCGTACTATGCCTTCTGGCTATTGCAGGCTGTCGTCAGGCGCCCGAAAGCCGGCCTCCCGTATTCGATTCCCGCCCGAACATCGTCCTCATCCTTGCCGACGACCTCGGGTACTCCGACCTCGGCAGCTACGGCGGCGAAATCCGGACGCCCAACCTGGATCGGCTCGCCGCCGGCGGGCTGCGCTTCAGACAGTTCTACAACACGGCCCGTTGCTGCCCGACCCGTGCCTCGTTGCTTACCGGGTTGTATCCGCATCAGGCAGGCATCGGGCGTATGACGACCGATCAGGGGTTGAGCGGATATCGCGGGTACCTGAAGGAAAACACGGTCACGATGGCCGAAGTGCTCCGTGCGGCGGGTTACCGTACCGGCATGGTCGGCAAGTGGCACGTTTCGGAAACGCTCGAGCGGAAGGATACGGAGGAGCAACTCGCCTGGCTGGCCCACCGGGCCGACTTCGGGCCTTTCTCGCCGCCGGACCAGTACCCTACGGCCAGGGGGTTTCAGGATTTCTATGGTACCATATGGGGAGTGGTTGATTTCTTCGATCCGTTCAGTCTCGTCAATGGCACGACTCCAGTTCGGTATGTACCTCCCGGGTTTTACTACACCGATGCCCTGAGCGACACCGCCGCCGCGTACATCCGGCGATACGCAGCCGGTGACGCGCCGTTCTTGTTGTATGTAGCCTACACCGCGCCCCACTGGCCGCTGCACGCCCCGGAAGAAACCATCCGGCGCTACGAAAACACGTATACCGCCGGACCGGATGCGGTGCGCGAGGCCCGCTATCGGCGGATGCTCGAAAAGGAGATCATCCCGGCGTCCGCAGCCCTTTCTCCTCGCATCGAGCCGGAACTGGACTGGCGGACGCATCCCGATGCCGGTTGGGATGCCCGGGCCTTTGCGGTCCATGCGGCCATGGTGGACCGTATGGACGAGGGTATCGGGCGAATCATCGCGGCGCTGGAATCGACGGGCGAGATGGAAAATACGCTCATCCTGTTCCTTTCGGACAACGGGGCCAGCTCCGAGCGTCCCTCCCGGTACGGCCCCGGCTTCGACCGGGCCGGATCGACACGGTACGGTCGCGAGGTGCACTTCCCGGTCGATAAGAACCCGGCTTTCCTGCCCGGCCCTCAGACGGTGCATTCCGGCATCGGCCCGCTGGGGGCTAACATCATGAACACCCCCTTCCGATGGTGGAAGGCAAAAGTGCACGAAGGAGGCATTGCCACGCCGCTCGTGGCTTACTGGCCGAAGGGTATCCGGGCGAGAGGAACGGTAACCGACCAGCCGGGGCACGTAATCGACCTGATGGCTACGGCTATCGACATGGCCGGAGCGGACTACCCGACAACCTACGGATCTCATGCGATAACGCCGCTGGAAGGCAAGAGCTTGTTGCCCGTTTTCCGGGGTGAGCCCCGAGCCGGGCATGAGGCGTTGTTCTGGGAGCACTTCGGCGCGCGCGCCGTCCGCGTGGGAGACTGGAAGCTGGTCGCCGTAGATGCGCAGGCGCCCTGGGAGCTGTACGACCTCTCGACCGACCGGACGGAATTGAATGATCTGGCGCGGCAGCACAGGGGCCGAGTAGCCGAAATGGATGCCATGTGGCACTCATGGGCAAACCGCTCTCAGGTATTTCCCCGCCCTCAGTAACGTGATGCATTATGATTCCGACATCCACCCGCTTTCTCCGGAGTCGCTTATATGCAATGCCGGTAATTGCAGTCCTCCTGCTCTGGGCGGTGGCGACGGCTCCGCCTGTGGGGGCTCAGCCCGATGCGGCGCACCCGAACTTCGTCCTGTTCATCGCCGACGACCTGGGCGCTGCGGACATAGCACCCTACGGCCATCCCATCGTTCGTACGCCGAACTTGAGCCGCCTGGCCGAGGAATCATTGCGGTTTACGAGAGCCTACGCGAGTTCTCCGACCTGCGCTCCATCCCGAAGCACGATCTATACCGGTCTGATGCCGTTTCGTAACGGGGCTCACGGCAACCACAGCGGGGTTCGGGAGGGTCTTCGCTCCATAGTCCACTATCTGAGCGAACTGGGTTACCGGGTTGCCGTCGCGGGAAAGTTGCACGTTGGCCCGAGAGAGGTGTTTCCGTTCGAATACGTAAAAGGGACCAACGCCGTTGAGCCGGGCTATGAAGACGCCCCGGTGCTGCGCTGGGATCTGGACATGGGCCCGGTAGACCGCTGGCTATCGGAACAGGTGCGGGAGAAACCATTCGCTCTTATCGTGGCGGATCATAGCCCTCACGTCGTCTGGCCCGATACCCCCGCTTACGACCCGGATTCGGTGGAAATCCCGGCCAACCATATCGATACGCCCGACTACCGGCGCTCCCGGGCCCGCTACTACACCGATATCACCAAAATGGACCGGAACGTCGGAAAGCTGCTCGAAAGTCTGGACCGGCACGGACTCACCGGCCGCACCGTGGTGGCGTTTACCTCCGATCAGGGGCCTCAGGTAGCCTTCGCCAAATGGAGTCTGTATGAGGCCGGCATCCGGACGCCGCTGCTGGTGCGCCTGCCGGACGGGAAGCGGGCAGGGGAGGCTACGTCGGCGCTGGTATCCCTGGCCGATCTGACGCCGACATTCGTCGATCTGGCCGGAGGAATCCCACCCGTCGGCATCGACGGCCTCAGCTTCCGTCCGGTACTGGAGGGCGCTGCAACACACCGGGAGCAGGTTTTCGCAACCCATACCGGCGATCGGCAAATGAACCGCTCGCCGGCCCGAATGCTGCGTACGGAACGGTTCAAATACATCCTGAACCTGGCTCCGGATGTGCCCTACACGACGCACATGGACCGGGCGCGGGAGCACGACGGTGGGAGGGAGTACTGGGATTCGTGGCGAGCGGCTTCTTACCGGAATGAGCATGCCGCAGCGGTGCTCTGGCGGTACCGTCATCACCCTTCCGAGGAGCTATACGACCTCGAGAACGATCCGATGGAGTGGCGCAACCTGGCGGCCGAACCGGCCTACCAACCGTTGCTGGCCGCCCTTCGGAAGCGAATGGCGGACTGGCGGGCCGACCAGGGCGACGCCGAAACAGGTCCTGAGGTCCTGCCTGAAACAGGGCCCGGCGAAAACCGGGAGCCGGTAGCCCCCTATATTTTTTGACGACATGCCGATGAAAACTCTGTTCTGCCTGTTTATCGCGTTTGCGGCCGTCTGGTATGCCGCTCCTGCTTGCAGCCAGGGCGTACCTTCTGCTCCGGATCGCCCGAACGTCATTCTCGTGTTCATCGACGACATGGGGTACGGCGACCTCAGCGTTACCGGCAACGATCGGGTGAAAACGGCCAACCTGGACCGGCTGGCGGCCGAAGGGACGCTTTTTACTCAATTCTACGTCAACTCGCCCATCTGCTCGCCTTCCCGTACGGCCATCACGACCGGCACGTATCCCTCGCGCTGGGGCATTCACTCCTACCTGAACAGCCGGGAGAAAAACCGCGAGCGGGATATGGCGGATTACCTCGACCCCCGGGCTCCGACATTGGCCCGAGCGCTGAAAACCGCCGGATACGCCACCGCCCACTTCGGCAAATGGCACATGGGCGGCGGGCGCGACGTGGGCGATGCCCCACTCATCACCGAGTACGGATTTGACGAATCCCTGACGTCGTTCGAGGGCCTCGGCGACCGCTACCTGTGGCGCGACGGACTCAACGAGCAGAGCGCCGCCCTCGGGCGGGGCAAGATCGAGTGGACCGACAAGCACCTGATGACGAAGCACTACGTGGACCGCGCCATCGACTTCATGCGTCGCCACCAGGATGAGCCGTTTTACATCAATGTGTGGCCCAACGATGTGCACGATGCCCATGTGCCCGCTCCGGGAGCGGCCGAAAAGTACGCCGGGGTAGCCCGGAACGAGTACGAGAAGGCCTTTTTCGCCGTTCTGGAGGAAATGGACCGGCAACTCGGCCGTTTGTTCGAGGAAATACACCGCATGGGGTTGTCGGAGAAAACGATCATCCTCGTCACCAGCGATAACGGCCCGACCGACTGGCCCAAATACTATAACGAAGGAGTGGAACCTCCGGGAAGCACCGGCCCGTTTTACGGGCGAAAATGGAGCCTCTACGAAGGAGGCATCCGGATGCCGCTCATCGCCTGGGGGCCTGGCCGCACCCCGGCCGGACGGGTGGACGATGAAACGGTGATGGCCGCCATCGATCTGTTTCCCTCGATTGCCTCGCTGGCGGGGGCCGAGCTTCCCTGCGATGGGCGGCTCGATGGGGTGGACATGAGCCCGGCGTTTCGCGGCAAACCGACCGAGCGGCTCGCGCCGATCTTCTGGTACTATCCGAACGATTTGAAGCCGGGCAACCCGGATTTCGTCACACCGAAGCTGGCCGTTCGGTTCGGAAGGTGGAAGTTGCTCGTGGAAGCCGACGGAGCCGGGGCGCAGCTTTTCGACCTGGAGAACGATCCAGGCGAGCGGCAAAACCTGGCGGACCGGGAGCCCGCCCTGCGGGATCTCCTTCAGGAAAAAGTAATTGCCTGGCACAAAACCCTGCCTCTGCGGCAGTAAACCGAATATGGCATACCGACAGGGGTGGATTTCGATTCGCGCGGCTTTGCTCCGCATGGGTATCGGGGCATGGCTGATGGCTGTAGCGCCGGGGTGTGCGCCCCGTAACGTCGTACCCGCAAGCCCGGAGAGGCCCAACGTCCTCCTCATCATGGCGGACGACCTGGGTTTTTCCGATATCGCCCCTTACGGCGGCGAGATGGATACGCCCGCCCTGGACCGACTGGCCCGGGAAGGAGTGCGGTTCACGCAGTTCTACAACACGGCCCGGTGCTCGCCCACCCGGGCATCCCTCATGACCGGTTTGTATTCCCATCAAGCGGGCCTGGGGCATATGCCGGATGCGTACGCCCGTCGCATACGCGAAGCGATGGATAGCCCGGCCTATTCCGACCATCTGGCCTACAATACGCCCACAATGGCCGAATTGCTGCGAATGGCGGGGTACGCCACGTATATGTCCGGCAAGTGGCACATCGGCTACGAACGCCCGCAGTGGCCCGTGGATCGCGGCTTCGACCGATCGTTTGCGCTCATCCCCGGGGCCATGAACTACTGGGGGTATAATTATGAAGCGGAAGGCGAGCCGGTTCCACTGAAGATGGTCAGGGACGGAGAGCTATACGAGCCACCCCGGGAAGGTTTCTTCGCCACCGATGCCTTCTCCGATCAGGCTGCCCGCTTCATCCGGGACCACGACGACAAAAGGCCCTTTTTCCTGTACCTCGCTTTCAATGCTCCCCACTGGCCCCTGCAAGCGCCCGAGCAGGACATCCGAAAGCATCGCGGCTCTTACCTGCGAAAAGGGTGGGACCGCATCCGGCAGGAACGGTACGATCGCCTCGTGGGAATGGGGATGATCGATCCGCGTTGGGCTCTTGCCCCGCGACCGGATGAAGTGCCCGCCTGGGACGAGACGCCGTCGGACGAACGGGACCGATGGGATGACGAAATGGCCGTCTACCGCGCTCAGGTGGAACGGATGGATGCCGGGATCGGCCGGGTGCTCGCTGCCCTGGCCGAAAAAGGGCTGGAGGAGAACACGCTGGTCCTGTTTCTGTCGGATAACGGGGGCGCTGCCGAGGATCCCAACCGGAGTCGGGCCGGGGCCGTACTGGGTTCGCCCGAATCGTACGAGGGATACGGCATCCGGGGGGCGCACGTCAGCAGCGCCCCGTTCCGTCGGACGAAGAAGTGGGTCCATGAAGGTGGGATCGCCTCGCCGTTCATCGTGCGCTGGCCCTCTGCTGTCGGAAATCCCGGAAGTATCCGCCGCCGCCCGGCGCATCTGATCGACATCATGCCGACGGTTCTTGAACTGGCAGGAGCCTCTATCCCGCGTACGTGGGCGGGCGCCCCTACCGTTCCCCTCGAAGGCATCAGCCTGCGAGGGACCTTCGCTACCGATGAGGCACGGCCCCGGCGCATATTCTGGGAGCACGAGGGCAACCGCGCCGTCCGAGACGGGCGCTGGAAGCTGGTTTCGGAGTTTCCGGGCGCGTGGGAATTGTACGATATGGAGTGGGATCGGACGGAGTTGCACGATCTTTCGAAGGAGCGGCCGGAAATCGTCCGGCGCCTTTCCGGACTGTATGACGAATGGGCCGGCCGGACGGGCGTACTGCCCTGGGAACGAACGACATCCGAAAACCGCTGACGGCGGTCATGAACCTCGCCACGCTCCATGAACCCATTCGTAATCCGCTCGCTGTCGCCGGGTAGGGTATGCGGCTTCCGAATGTGTCCTCGAAGTACCGCACCCGGCGGCCCATAACTTCGTTTTTTCATCCTTTCAGGTCGCCGTTCTGAGCGTCGATCACCAACCCGCTGCTAACGATGCCACATTCTCGCGGAAAGATGATTCTGTTGGGTGCGTTTGCACTCGCTCTATACACCCCATGCATTTTCGCGCAGACGACGACGTGGAAGCCAGCCGAAGCGCCGCTCATGACCCGCTGGGGGGCCGAAGTGACCCCACAGAATGCATGGACGGAATACCCTCGTCCTCAGATGGTCCGAGAGCGCTGGCAGAACCTGAACGGCTTGTGGGACTACGCCATCGTGAGCCGGACGGCCCCGGCGCCGAAATCCTTTGACGGCAGGATACTCGTTCCCTTTGCCGTCGAGTCGGCGCTATCCGGCGTTGGGCGGCGCGTGGGGACCGATGAACGGTTGTGGTACCGCCGCACGTTCGAATATCCCGGCGATTGGCGAAACGAACGGGTGCTCTTGCACTTCGGGGCGGTGGACTGGAGCGCCACCGTCTGGGTAAACGGCGGGCTCGTCGGCTCGCACGAGGGCGGGTTTGATCCGTTTTCATTCGACATAACGGATTTCCTGAAACCCGGAGGCCCGCAGGAAATCGTCGTTTCCGTTTGGGACCCCACCAGCGATGGCGAGCAGCCGCGCGGCAAACAGATTGCGAAGCCTCGCGGTATCTGGTACACCCCGGCGACGGGTATATGGCAGACCGTCTGGCTGGAGCCGGCGCCGTCCGAAGCGTCTATCGGAGACGTGCGTATCACGCCCGACCTCGAAGGCCGCCGGTTCGAGGTTGATGTAACGGGCCGCCGCCCGGAGCTTTCGGACAACTATGCCGTCCGGGTTACCCTGCTGGACGGTAGTCGGGAAGTGGCTCGCTCCGAACACCGCCTCGACCGCCGCCACGTTCTCCCGGCGCCGAACCCTCGCCTCTGGTCGCCGGACGACCCGTTCCTGTATGATGTCAGGGTGGAGTTGTACCGTCTGTCGAAAGCGCCCGAAGGGGAGGCCTTCAATGCCGTTCCGATGGCGACACCGGAGGAACAGGCTTATTTTGCCGTAGGATCAGATAGCCGCCTTATCGATGCCGTATCGGCCTACACCGGAATGCGCCGCATCGAGACGGGCGAAGGGCCGCACGGGCACCCCGTCCTGCTCCTCAACGGCAAGCCCGTATTCCAGTATGGTCCCCTCGATCAGGGCTACTGGCCTGACGGGCTTTTAACGCCCCCCAGCGATGAAGCCATGCGGTACGATATGGAATACCTCAAGCAGGCCGGCTTCAACATGCTCCGCAAGCACATCAAGGTGGAGCCGGCCCGCTATTATTACCACGCCGACAAGCTGGGCCTGCTGATCTGGCAGGACATGCCATCGGGCATGGTGCAGGGCGACGAACGGGTAAGGGGGCGTAGCACCGCGCAGCATGTCGGGCGCCGGGATACCAACGAGCTCATCCGTCGCCCGGTTGCTACGGCGCAGCACGAACTCGAACTTCGCCGCATGATCGACGCACTGTATAACCACCCCTCCATCATCACCTGGGTGGTGCACAACGAAGGATGGGGCCAGTACGATACGGGCCGCCTCGCGGATGCCGTAAAAACGTACGATCCTTCCCGGTTGGTGAACGCCGCCAGCGGCTGGGCCGATCAGAACGCCGGCGACTTCCTGGATATCCACACCTACGACCCGGATCTTTACGCGCGGGAGCAGCCGTTCGCCTTCCCCGATCCGAAGAAAAAGCGGCCCTTCGTGGTCGGGGAGTTCGGCGGGCTCGGCCTCGCCGTGCCCGGTCACCTGTGGTTCGAGGGAGACGCCAACTGGGGCTATCAGTCCTACAAGGATGCCGCCGAACTGAAAGACCAGTACCGCCGCCGCCTGGAGCAGATCCGCGAAGGCATCCGTGAGCGTGGGGTGGCCGCCGCCGTATACACGCAGACTACCGACGTGGAGGGCGAAGTGAACGGATTGCTGACCTACGACCGGAAACTGCCCAAGCTGAAACCCGAGGATCTCCGGGTACTACATCAAACGCTTTACGAGGCCATGCAGCCGTGATAGTTGCGTTTCGCCGGTACATCGGCGGCCTGAAGTGTGCTGCCGGCCTGATGTTGGGACTTCTTTCGCTCGCTACGGCAGGAGCTCAGCCGCGTCCGAACGTCCTCCTGATTCTGGGGGACGATATGACGTACACCGACCTGGGCAGCTTCGGCAATGGGGACGTCCATACGCCGCACCTGGACCGGCTGGCCCGGCAGGGGATGCGGCTCCGGCAGGTGTTCAACACGGCGCCCATGTGCGCGCCGACCCGGATGAGCCTGTACACGGGCCTGTACCCGGTGCGCCACGGAGGATACCCCAACCACAGCCGCGTTTACGACGGCATCCGCAGCCTGCCGCACTACCTGGAGCCGCTCGGCTACCGGGTCGCCCTCATCGGGAAGCGGCACGAGGCTCCGCTCGATCGGTTTCCGTTCGAGTTCCTCGGCGGAAAGCACGGCGATGACGGAGAGGGTATCGACCTCGATCTGTTCAGGGTACGCGCATTCATGGAAGAAAGTCGGGAGAAGCCGTGGCTGCTGGTGGTCGCCTCCAACCAACCCCACGCGCCGTGGACGCGGGGCGACCGGACGTTGTATGATCCGGACCAGATCGGCGTGCCGCCCTACCTGGTCGATACGCCCGAAACCCGCCGGGCGCTGGCCGCCTACTATACCGAAATCAGTTATCTGGACCAGCAGGCCGGCATGATTCTGTCTTACCTCTCCGAAACGGGGCAGGAGGAAAACACGCTGGTCCTGTTTCTCGGGGAGCAGGGGTCGAGCCTGCCCCACGCCAAATGGACCTGCTACGACACCGGCTTGCGCTCCGCGGCCATAGCTCGCTGGCCGGGCCGGATTACGCCCGGCTCGGAAAGCGACGCGCTCATTTCGTATGTGGACGTACTACCTACATTTATCGAACTGGCAGGCGGCAATCCGGAAGGGCCGGGCTTCGACGGCAGCAGTTTCCTGAAGGTTTTGCTCGGCGAAACCGACCGGCACCACCCCTATGTTTTCGGCGTTCAGACGTCACGGGGCATCTACTCCGGCCCGGAAGCTTACGGCATCCGGACCGTTCGCGACGACCGCTACCGATTGATCTGGAATCTCAACTGGCAGAACGAATTTTCGAATACCGTCATCAAGGGGCAGGACTACTATCAGTCCTGGAAAGAAAAGGGCGACGCAGGAGATCCGTACGCCGCCTGGCGGTACCGCTGGTACCAGAACAGACCCGAATACGAACTTTACGATCTCGCCGTCGATCCATTCGAACTGCACAACCTGGCCGAAATTCTGGAGTATCAGAATGTGTTTGCACGGTTACTGCCCGAACTGACCGCATGGATGCGGAGCCAGAAAGACGAAGGGACGGCAACGGAGGCCGCCGCACTATCGCGGCAACCCTGAACGTACGTTTGGCGTTTTCAATATGCGTTTACGTTTGCTCGTTTTGCTCCTGCTCGCCGGTGGCGGTATACCGGCCGGAAGCGCTGCCCAATCCCCACCGAACATCGTGCTGATCGTGGCCGACGACCTGGGATGGAACGATGTGGGGTACCACGGCAGCGAAATCCGCACCCCGAACATCGATCGACTGTCCCGAGAGGGCGTGCGCCTGGAACGGTTTTACGTAACCCCCATCTGCTCCCCGACGCGAAGCGGACTGCTTACCGGCCGCTCGCCCATCCGGTACGGCAGAATGCGGGCCGTACTTCCACCCTGGCGGCGCATGGGCCTGCCGCTGGACGAACGCCTGCTCCCGGAATACCTGGCCGACCTGGGGTATGCGCGCCGCGCCGCCGTGGGCAAGTGGCATCTCGGGCACTTCGACGTGGCATACCACCCGCTTCGCCGTGGCTTCACGCAGTTCTACGGTCATTATAACGGGAACACAGATTACTTCACGCACATACGCGAGGGCGAACTGGACTGGCACGAGGGCCTCGACGCGAACCACGACGAAGGTTATGCCACCGACTTGCTTACCCGGAGGGCCGTCCGGTTCATCGACGAGCATACCGGCCCGCAGCCGTTTTTCCTCTATCTGGCGTATAACGCCCCGCACACGCCCTTGCAGGCTCCGGAAGATGCGCTTGCACTCTACCCCGGCCTTTCCGAACCCAGAAAAACCTTCGCCGCCATGGTGACGCGTATGGACGAGGGCATCGGACGGGTACTGGCGGCGCTGGAGCGCAACGGTATCGCGGAGAATACCCTCATCTGGTTCATGAGCGACAACGGCGGCAGCCTGCCCGATGGAGCCGATAATACGCCGCTACGCTCCGGGAAGCAGCACACGTACGAAGGGGGTATCCGCGTGCCTGCAGTCGTACGGTGGCCGGCCGGAATTCGAGGCGTCCGAACGGTCGGGCAGGCCGTGGCCTACACCGACGTATTGCCTACGCTCGTGGCGGCGGCCGGCGCCGATCCGCAGGCCGTGCAAGCCGAGGGCAAACCGTTCGATGGGATCGATGTGCTCGGCGCACTCCGGGGGAGCGGCTCGCTGCCCGAGCGCGACATCGGGATGTACTGGCATCAGACGGGGCCAACCGAACGACTCGCGCTCATTCGCGGTCCGTGGAAGCTGATATATTACGGCCCCGGTTTGCTGGAGGCCGGCGATTCCCCCGACCCGAACGTACATCAGATTTCGCTCTTTGATCTGGATAGCGACCTTTCGGAAAAACACGACCTCGGTTCCGCCCACCCTGACCGGGTCGCCCGCATGTTGGCTGCTCTCAAGACGTTTCGACGGCTTCAACCGGCGGACGGGCTGCCGCCTTATGACGAGGGTAGAGAGGGGTTCATCCCTCCCCCGGATTGGAACATCGAGCTGTATCCGAAGGACTGGTAATACCGTTCAGTCGGGACGCCCCCACGCGTTTTATTATCGCGGTTTCAATCGAAACTCGATGGCGAGGGCGTGCCAGACCCTGATCGGCTGACCGTTGATGGTGCCGGGCTCGAACTGGGCTCTTCGAATGGCGCGTAACGCTTCTTCATCGCACCCGCTGCCGATGCCACGCGATACGCGGGCTTGTTCGACGCGTCCCTTCTCGTTTACAATGAACTGCAGAAACACCTTTCCTTCCACGCCCCTGCGGGCGGCTTGCTCCGGATAGCTCGCCATTGAGTTGAGCCTGGCAAACCCTCCCTTGAGCTGCGGAGGTTGATCGGCAAACGTATACGTGCTGTCCGGATCGACCATGCGGCCTTGCGGTCTGGCTGCCTCCCGGAGCTGGTTCGGCGGGGTGCGTACGGCAACCGATTCATCACGTTTTGGCCGGAAATCCACGAGTATGCGCTGTGCAGCCCCGCCTGTTACTTCTACCTGCTGCTCCCAATTGCCAAGCGTCGGGTTGGTAACCCGTATCTGATGTACACCGAGCGGTAATTCCGTGGTAAACGGACGGTCTGTTTCTTTTACGCGTAACGCACCGTTGATGTAAATGGCGCCTCCGGGCCGAACGTCGATGACTACGGTACCGGAGGTGGGGTTCAGCTTTCCTACAATCCTGATGATACCACCCGCCTTTATGGAAATAGTCTGGGTGTAGGGCTCGTATCCCTCCTTTCGCAACTCGATCGAGTAGGCTCCCGGACGCAGATTGTTCAGTACGGCAGGCGTCTCGCCACGAATGGCGTTGTTGACCACCAGAACAGCCCCGTTTGGCTCCGAAACAGCCATCAGGGAGCCGTTCGCGAGTAGAGAGGCAGGCCGTTCCCCGGTAGACTGCGTTATAGGTGGGGGCGACGGCACGGATGGCGTCGGCGTGGGTGGGCGCTGAATTGAAACAGGTGAGGGCTCCGTATAGAGTGGCACTGCCAGTTCTTCGGATTGCTCGAATGCCTGGTTTATTTCGGCGCCTCCCGGCAATACCATGCGTAGCGCGAGTTCACCGTTACTTGCATAAATCAGTGTGTCCAACTGAACGTACCCCGGCTTCTTGACGGAAATAATATGAATGCCGGCCGGGATGGGATACTTCGGGAGCGGCGTCACGCCGATCGAGTCGAGATCGAGGTAAACGGTAGCTCCGGTAGGCACAGATACGATGGAAAATCGGGCCGCATCGTCTCCCGACTCGAAAGACGAACTCACAGATAACAAAGCTAGCGGCAAAAACAACATGACGACGCCGACAACGAGCAAGAGCGGCCGCTTCTGGAGAAGACGAGGTCCTGATCGTTCAGTGGAATCTACGGGTGTCCAGGTGACTTCGGCCCAGTTCCACGGCGCTCCATCCGTTGAGCCGGAGTCCGAGGATGTCCCGTCTCCATGGGTATCGCGGAGAACATCGGGCTGCTCTCCGGTGTGTGGGTCATTCACGAATGCAGATTCGGGATCGATACCGTGACGCGGGCTTTCCATGGCAGCGCAGTACTATTTTCCCCCGACGGATACCTCGAAGGCCAGGGAAAAGGTGGTGGGGTTAACAGCCGGAGGCAGGACGATGCATCGCACCTCACCGGATGACAGGCAACGCACAGAATCCAGAGGTCCCACACTCAGCTTCCCGTTCTAATCGGACTGAATCCGAGGGCTACGGGCGGAGCGGGGTTTTACCAGGGACGTGGAGCGGCGGATGAACCGTCGCCCGATAAAGGGAAACACGGGTGCATCAGGGAGCGGAAAAAATAGCGCTCCCGAACGGTAGCAAGCCGGAATAACAGGCTTTCCGAGATGAAAAGTACAGAGGAGTCCGGGGCTCTTACCGATGCAGCGAGGAAAGGTACTCGATACGGTCGATGATGCGGCGCAGGTCGGGCTCTTCCGTTTCCTGAAGGGATGAATAGTACCTTCGAAAAAAAACAAGGAGATCCCGGGCGGCGGGATCGGAAGCCGCCAGCGTTTCCGCTCGGCTACGATCCTCATCCGAGAACGTGCCTGATCCGCGCACGTAGCGTTCAATCAACTGCTCTTCATCTACAGTCATTTAATCGACGTACGGGAACCCCGGTGAAAGTGTAAAAGCGCATGAAATGCGAGATATTCTACACAATATATCGACGCAACCGAGTACGGATTATATACTCTTGCGAACAATTTATTAACGAAGGCCGAAATAGCGAAGAAGGGGAAACTCAGCCAAAAATGTGCTCTCCTCTCAAACGAGCAGCAAGGTGGCGGCGGGTTCGGCGGGACAAATACTCCAGGATGGATCGGTGCGTCCGTCCATACTCGGCCCGTGTGAGGCCATTCAAGTGATTGGCAAGTGCCTGGTACAGAGATAGACGAGTTCCCTGCGTCTGAGCCGAATAAGAATACATTTGATCGTGAAGCGCCTGTAGATACGCATCAAACGTTTTTCCGTCTACCTTTTCTCTCTGAACATACTGCGAGCGGAGCAGAGTTCGAACTTGTTCGATGCTTTCGCGAATCAGTTTCTCGAATTCATCCAGATGGACGAGCGGCTGTCCTTGCGGCTGGTCCGTGTGCCGGGCTCTCAAGATAATGGAACGGACGACCTGAGCAAGCTCCACGAGGGGTACGGCGCTCTGATACAACGTCTGATGGCGTAACACGTCTGTGGCTGCCGCAAGGACACTGGCCGCATTAAGGTCATCCAGCACATGCGGAGCCAAGTGGGCCTCAAGGAATTCAGGTGGCATCACAGGCAGGGAACGGGTCGGTTCTTCAAATACGATCCAGTTCCGGTTGTGTTTTCGGACAATTGTTATGCCGGGGCGGCCTCTGGCGGCTCGTTTCAGATTGCGAATCAGTCTGGCAAGCAGCGGATCCATTTCGCGGTAATGGCGAAATAAACTATCGTTCACCGCACTGAAAACGAGCCTTCGTGTGGCTTCCAGTAATTCAGCATCGCCGGTTTCGTCCAGCGCGATCTCTGCAAAGTAAGTGTGCAGGGCATGATACCGATCGTCGTCATCCCTCGCGAATAACTCCGCCACGCAATCGTAAGCCAGGTCGTCTATGGAAAGGTCGGTTTTCGGCAGAAGCCGGCGTTGCTGCTTGGTCAACAGATAGGCCCGGGCCAGGCGATAACATATGGAGATGAATGGCCTGGCCTCGGGTTGGGACGGTCTGTCGGACAAGATCGAAATCAGTGCATTACGCAAATCATTCCAATGCGACATAGCAACTGACCGTCTCTTACAGGGAAAGGGTGAAGGACCAACTAACTGTTGTGGTATTTAACCTATTCAACCCATTACCCGAAAGCGCCTATAGAGCACTTCAGCATGTGTTCAACCTAATAATTTTCTAGATTTATGCTCCATAAGCTTACCCTGCCACGCGCCTTCTCCGCAAGCCGAGGAGTTACCCTATCGCGAACCGGGCGAAACATTCACATAAAGACGAGATCTTGAAGGCGACGTCCATCAGGCCGAAAAAGCCGACCTCTCGAAAAAGCTCACCCGTTCTTCTTTTGCGGTTGTCCCTATCGTTTTTCTATGTTTGGGGCGCCTTCCGCAAGGCAGCCGCCGGTGATTGATTTAAGGTCTGCCTCGGATAGCCGATACAGAACCAGATGGCTGCGGTTACCTCACCAGATTGATGCATTACGGTAACTCGGCCTTTGGGCAGGCTCGCGCCGATCCTCGGCGCAGCCGAAAGGCTTTTTTGATGGACGATTGATGTCGGGCGGACGCCCGGCACGTGTTGTTGATGCTGCGCTGTTGATTACGTCCGGATGGTTGCATTCGACATGTACTCCCGCTTTTGACACGGACTGCCGATGTGCGTCAGAGGGAAGGAAGTGGGGTACCGTGCTGAATGGCTCCGTTACCGCCGGAAATGTTGAACTGACTCGTTGGAACGATGTGAGCCAGGACGGCATGGATAGCCATCGGGTTACGTTCTTCTGCTGACCGGACGAGTTGTGTGAGCAGGTCCTCGAAGGATTGGCCGGTAGGGATTCCGTTTCGGCGAGCAACGAAGATTTTTTCATGTCGGGAAGCGACCGTTCCTTCCTCCGCCGTGAGAAGCTCTTCGAATAGTTTTTCACCAGGCCGTATGCCGGAATATTGGACTTCTATGTCCTGATCGGGGATTAGCCCGGAAAGACGGATGAGGTCGTAGGCCAGGTCCACGATGCGCACCGGATCGCCCATATCCAGGACGTAAACGGCGCCGTTGTCGGCCATGCTTCCGGCTTGCAGGACCAACTGGGACGCTTCGGGTATGGTCATGAAATAACGCGTCATTTTTGGATGCGTGACCGTAACCGGTCCTCCGAACCGTATTTGTTCTTTGAATAATGGAATGACACTACCTCTGCTGCCGAGCACGTTACCGAACCGGACCGAAACGAAAGCCTGTGAGTCGTCGGCCTGGAGGGATGCCTGGTAAACAACGAGCTCGGCCACCCGTTTAGAGGCCCCCATGACCGATGAGGGGTTGACGGCCTTGTCCGTAGAAATATTGACGAACCGCTCTACCCCGAAGGCCAGGGCCAGTTGCGTCAAGTTTCTGGTTCCAACGATGTTGTTGAAAACGGCCTGCTCCGGGTTGGACTCCATCAGCGGCACATGTTTGTGCGCTGCGGCATGGAAAACGACCTGCGGACGGCGCCCTTCAAATACAGCTGTGAGGGAAGCGCTGTCTCTGATATCGGTTATTACGGGATATATCCGGATGCCGGGGCGCGTGCGCTTTAGCTCCCGATGAATCTGATAGATGCTGTTTTCGCCTCGGCCGAGCAAGATGATGGATTCCGGATCGAATCCGGCCACCTGCCGCACGATTTCCGAACCGATCGAACCGCCGGCTCCTGTTACCAGAACGGTTTTGCCCGAAAGGTACTCCGAGATCTGATTCAGTTCGAGCCGGACCGGTTCCCTTCGCAACAGGTCCTCGAGGTCTACCTCACGAATCTGTGAAATCGACACGGAACCGCTTAGCAACTCGTAAATGCCGGGTATGATGCGATACTCGAGATGGGCAAGGCGGGCCAGTTCCACGACGCGGCGAACGATTCGTCCGTCGGCTGAAGGGATGGCAATCAGCACCTCATCGACTGGATACCGGCGGCAAACGGCAGGCAATTCATCGATACCTCCCAATACACTCAAACCAAGGAAGAGCTGCCGTCGCTTTCGGTAATCGTCGTCAAGAAATCCGACCGGAATCCGACCGGTAGATCGGTTTCGCAGCATTTCCCGAGCGAGCATCGTACCAGCCTCGCCGGCTCCGACGATAAGCACCCGCCGCGCCTTCCGGCGAATATCCGTAGTCCCACGGGACTCGAAGTAACTCCGGATTTGTACCCGCGCCAGCGCCATAGTAAACAGGGCCAGCAATCCTTCGATGAGCGGTACGCTGCGTGGAATGGCAAACCCCGCGATGCCGTTCAGCGTGATCACGAAAAGAATCAGGGTGACCGAACCAACCGCCCCGACCAGCGCCGTCAGATCACGAGTGCTGACTTTATGCCACGAGCGATGGTGAAGAGCGAAAAGTAAAATGGCCGGTATCTTGAGCAGCAGACCGATGCCGCCCAGCACCAGCATCTCGGAAGCATAAATAAAGGCGCGGTCCTCTAGTCTGATCAGAAAGGCCAGTGGAAGAACCGCCACCCAGATGAACAGGTCGATACAGAATTTTATAGGGTCTTTGATCGACATGGCAAACCCGTCGGTTGGTGGAAACGGAGGCGATTTCAGGACGGCTGAATGGTAGGTGCAGGCTTTCGGAGCAGATCGGAGGCGTGCTCACGCAACCAGCCACGCAGCGCGCCGGCTTCCTGCCCGGTGAATTGCAGTTTTCGAAGCCTGCTTTCGGGACGGCGCGGCGCGAGCTTACCAAAAACCCCGATGGTAGGCTGGGCTGCCGGTTCGTTCAGATAGACCTCGACCTCGTTTTCCGCGAGGACGATGTCGCTGATGTGCTGCGGGTTAATGACATGGTTACCGATCTGGAGAAGCAGGTGTTGTTTCATGACGGGAAACAGGATGGTTGGTACGTGATGTTGAGCGAAGGTTCAGGTCCTACAGCCCCGGTCTCATGCACCTGAACAGGTGATTCCGAGCAACATGCAGTGGCTGCCGTAGCGCAGACCGCTACCGATGAAAGGTCATTATTAGAGAGAGGGTCGTAATGGATAACGTGTTGAAAGCCTGGTTGGCCGTACTACTTCTGGCCGGAACAGTATCGGTTCAGGCGCAGCCTTCCGGGCTGGCTGGGTACTGGCGTTTTGACGAGGGCAGCGGTGTGGATGCTTCGGGTCAGGGTGCGGCGGCGCAGCTGGTGGGGCCTGTGGCGTTTTCGGCCGGTCGTGTGGGTCAGGCGTTGTCGCTCTCCGGCAGCGGGGCATATGCGCGTTTGTCGGCTTCGGATGCTGCTTCGGGCCGCACACGGGCGGCGTGGGTTCTGGCTCGTGCAGCCGGGGGCAACCGCGGGTTGGTTTCGAGCAGCGACTGGGTCACGGGCAGTTTGCATTTCAAGCTGGATGGTAGCCGGTTGGTTGCCGACCTGCGAGGTGGGACCACGCTGAGCGCCGCCTTCGGGCTGGACGCGTGGCATCATGTAGCCGTGACGTACGATCCGGCCTCGGGGGCGTTTCGGTTGTTCATCGACGGGGCGGTGGTGGCTTCGGCGACGACGCGCACGGGTCTGGTGATTCAAGGGGAGGATTTCATTGGCAACGAGTACACCGACGGGCGGTATTTCGTGGGGTTGATCGATGAGGTTCGGTTGTACGACCGGGCGTTATCGCCGGCCGAGGTGGACGGTTTGTACCGGGGTGCGGCGGCGGTGAATCAGGCGCCGGTGGTGCGTTTGGATCGTCCGGCGGTGGGGGTTTCGTTCACGGCCCCGGCGGAGGTGGTGTTGGAGGCTGTAGCCGAAGACGTGGACGGTTCGGTGGTGCGGGTGGAGTTTTACCGGGGGTCGGAGTTGTTGGCTACCGACACGTCGGCGCCCTATCGGTACACGTGGTCGTCGGTGGGTGCGGGTTCCTACACGGTTCGGGCGCGAGCCGTGGATAATGCCGGCGCCGCCGCCGAAGCGTCCGCCGCCTTTACCGTTACTGCACCCGTCACACAGCCTGCCAACGCGATCTATGTTTCTCCTTCCGGCAGTTCCGGAGCAAACGGTACGCCGCAAAAACCATATACGCTCTCCCAGGCTCTATCAGCCGTTTCCGGGACCGGTAAGGCCGTGTTTCTGATGGATGGTGTATACCCTGGACCTCATAATTTCAAGCACTCATTTAATACGGCTTCCCCCGTTGTCGTCATGCCGGCGCCCGGCGCCCATGCCGTTATAGAGGGGTCTTTCTACCGCTCCGGAGGCGGGATACGCTGGCAAAATATCGAGTTCGGCGTCTCCGGTTGGACGAGCCGCCGGTCGAGCCAGAACGGTAGTGCTCCCAGCGATATTCCCGACAACGACTTCAATGTGCTGGCGAAAGACCAGTTCATCAACTGCATCATCCACGACCACAATAGCAACGGCTTCTGGGCCGCATCGGAGGATGTACTGGTTTACGGTACGCTGTTCTACAATCAGGGCTGGCAAGGGCCGGATCGAGGCCACGGCCACGCTGCCTATATGCAGAATCAGACCGGCACGAAGCAGTTTAAACGAAATGTATTCGTATCCGGATTTTCAGGATTAACGGTACATGCCTATACCGAAAAAGGGTATTTGCAGGGCTTCAACTATGAGGAGAACGTCAGCATCCGAGGGCTGTGGCTGGTAGGTGGATACGCGCCGGTATCCCGCCTAACCATGACCGGCAACCATATCTATGGCGGCTTGCGCCTGGGCTACAGCAATAATGTCACAAGTCAGGATGCCACGCTGAAGAACAACGTGCTTCTGGAGCCGCTTGCAACCCGTGGCGCCTGGACGGCGCTTTCGGAAACCGGCACCTTGCCTGCGGCAGGAATGAACCGTGTATTCGTTTACGATAACGCATACGATACCGATAGAGGGCTGGTTGTGGTATACAATGCAGCAAAAGCAGGTCGTCTGGATGTCAACCTGTCCTCGCTGCCTCTGACTCCCGGGAAACGATACAGGTTGCTCAACAGCCTCAACCCGAATGAATCACACGAATTCGTTTATGACGGTTCGGTGGTGTCCGTGCCCATGAACGGCTGGTCGGTGGCTGTGCCGGTATCGTGGGCCGCGACGATTGTAGAAAACACGCTCCCCGCTTTCGGGGCTTTCCTTCTGGCGCCGGCCGGCAATAGCTCCACGGCGTTCAATAAAACGGCGGGGATGGAGGTCGCTTCCATGGAAAGCGGAATCCTGGCATTGGAAGAAACCCCCGCGGCCTATTCCCTCGGTGACAATTACCCGAATCCGTTCAATCCGACAACCATGATACCCTTCAGCCTACCCGAAGCCGCGCATGTGCGAATGGCGGTGTACGACGTGACGGGACGGCAAGTAGCCTCACTGCTGGATGAGCGTTTTGTCTCCGGTCGGCATGAAGTAGCCTTCGAGGGGGGTCTCCTGCCGAGCGGACTTTACCTGGTCCGGATGACGGCATCTGGTGGGGAGATACATCACTTCACCCGAAAAATTCTGCTTGTAAAATAAGCGAGGTCGTGGCGGCTCCCGCTTCTCCAATGGCAGGGGCCGTCGGATTAAAAGGCCGCTTCCCTCTGCCGGTTGGCTTCGCGAGCCGGAAGCGGGCCCGGGGCGGCTGCTTCGGGGTCCAGGGAGTGCAGCAATCTGATTGCTTCGTTCATTTCCGGTGGCGGAGGAAACGTTTGCCTGCCCAAGAGTACCGACGCAATGGCGTACAGGGCTCGCCAGGCAATTTCAAGATCGTAGCGCCATCCGGAGCGACGCACGTAAACAAGATCCAGGGCCAGTTTCATCGGCAGCACTCCCTCAATGTAATGTTGCTCGGGGTCGGAGTGGGGGATCGTGTGCTCGCGGTGGGTGTAATAATAGATTGTTCCGGGACTGGCGAGTCCGGGGCGGACAGCCAGTGTCTCTCGCTGCCAGGGCCGGTAATACCGTGCGGCTATGGTCGGATCTTCAGGCCGCGGGCCGACTACGGCCATATCGCCCCGGATGATGTTAAGAAGCTGGGGTAGTTCGTCAATTTTTGCCTTACGCAGCCAAGATCCGAAACGGAATATGCGCGGGTCGGCCGCTGCCGTGATGCTGCTCGTAAATCCCCCGGCATGGGTATGCATGGTCCGAAACTTGTACATCGTAAAAGGCCGCCCGTTCAGGCCGGCCCTACGTGCGTGATAGAGTACCGGACCCGCACTGGACAGCTTGATTCCCAGTGCTGCAATCAGTAGAACCGGCAAAATGATGATGAGAGCGGCAAAAGCCAGCAGCACTTCAATCGGGCGTCTGACCATGTCGGTAAACGGAACGAATGGTTAAGAATACTTCGGCGGCTTCCATGCATACGCGGTTGCCCCATGCCTGCGCTCGGTTCCGCAGGGCGTCGATGGAGCGAGGATGCGGGTACGGCCTTACCTCGCTTACGTAGCAGGCCATCGCCTCCAGCTTTGTCTCCAGTGTTTCACTGATGTCAACGTAGGTATCAGGCATGAACGATCCCGGAAACCCCCACTCGGTACTGCTTGCCGTATCGAAAGCCCGCAGGCTAACGATGGAATCGTCTGTAGGCCGCGTAGCAATCAGGAGCGCCTTGAACAGGATCTGATGGTCCTGATTGATGTCCCCTCCGTATTGGCAGTAAATGATCTGGGGCTTCACTTCCTGTATGATCTGCTCGAGCGGTGTCACGATCTCTACGAGGGAATATGTATCGAGCCGTTGATCCGGAAAGCCGAGCAACCGGACATCCTGTACTCCCAATCGTTCCGACGCGCGACGTATGTGTTCCTTCTGGTTTACGCCGCGCTCCCCATAGCGCAACGACTCCCCCTCGCATACGATGACGAAGGTGACTGAATGTCCCGCCCGGGTGTGAAGCGCGACCGTGCCGCCGCATCCCAACAACTCATCATCGGGATGAGCGGCAATAACCAGTACCGATGGTTCAGACATACGTTTTGAATGTTTTCCTCATCCAGTTTTGATTGCTCAATGTGGGTCCCCTGAGAACACGACCCCCGCGTTTCTCCACTTCGAGCACAACGACGGCTCCCCGGCCGCACGCCACGAGCTGCCCGCACGCCGTCTTGACCGGGCTGTATACAGGGCCTATCACCGCACCCGGCTCTCCAAGTGCGGCTTCGGTAGGTAAGAGAGCGGCTTTCCAACAGGTCATCGTTTCTCCTTCTAGACCGCTGAACGCGCCCGGGTAAGGCCGAGTAAGGGCGCGGATGAAATCATACACCTCGGAGGCCGGTCGACTCCAGTCGATTCCGCCGTCCTGTGGCCTGCGGCGAGGTAACACCGGATCATCACCCGGCGCCTGGGGATTTCCGGGCCGCAGGCCCCGCGCCAGTTCCGGTAGCAACCGAAGGATCATGCGCGCGTTGCTGGTGGCTACTTTCTTGTATACCGTTTCGCAGGTGGCGTAGGGGTCGATCGAGATGGTCGTCTGATCGATTACATCTCCTTCGTCGACCCCTTCGGCCAGCCAGATGAGCGAATTTCCCGTCGTCGTTTCGCCACGGATCAGGGCCCAGTTCACCGGAGCGCTCCCGCGGTTGTGCGGCAGGAGCGAAGCATGCGCCCCGATGGCTCCCAAACGCGGAATACTAAGTACCTCTGCCGACAGAATCTGGCTCCACCCGATTACAAACAGGATGTCGGGGTTGAGAGCCTGCAACCACGCCACCGATTCGGGGTGGTTGATGTGTTCGACGGCGCGCAACGGCACACCGTACTGCCGACATATCGTTTCATAATTCGCTGCTGCGCTTCGTTTACCCCGAAGCGACTCGGTCAGCGTAACCACGCCTCTCACCTGGTACCCTACCCTCAATACAGATCGGAGCGCCCGAATCCCTTCCTGATGGAACCCCACCCATCCGATGCGTAATGGTTTGTGTCCCATAATACTCACGCCGCAGTAGCGGTCCGTGACGCCCTTCGCACGATGCTGCATACGGCTTCAATAACATCTTCCACATCCCGATCGGACATCGCGGAGTACAGCGGCAACGATACCTCCCTCAGGTACTGGGCATAGGCTACCGGAAAATCTTCCGGGTGGTACCCGTATGTATTGCGGTAATACGGATGAATGTGAAGCGGGATAAAGTGGACGCTGGCTCCGATTTGGGCGGCTTTCAGTTGTTGCACGAAGGATGCCCGATCGAAAGGCAGTTCCTTCGGTTCGAGACGGAGCATGTACAGATGCCAGGCATGTGAAACGTCCGTTCCGGATGCCGGGACCTGCAGGGACGGGTAGTGTTTGAAGGCATCGCTGAAGCGTTCGGCGATGGCGGCTCGCCGTTCACGCATACGGTCGGACTTACGTAGCTGCGCCAGCCCGATGGCCGAGGCGATATCGGGGAGGTTGTATTTGTATCCCGGAGCCACGATCTCATAAAACCATGATCCTTCTGCCGTATACCTTTTCCAGGCATCCTTACTTATGCCGTGCAGGGCCATGATGCGGCACCGTTCGGCCCAGTCGTCGTTATCGGTGGTAATCATCCCTCCCTCACCCGTGGTGAGGGTTTTCGTCGCATAAAAACTGAAACACGTGAGGTCGCTCAACGAGCCTACGGGGGAACCGCGGTACGAAGCGGGAAACGCGTGCGCCGCATCCTCGATGACAAACAGCCCTCGTCGACGGGCTACGTCGTGGATGGCGTCCATGTCAGCTGCAAGTCCGGCGATATGCACCGGGATGACGGCACGGGTTCGCGAGGTGATAGCCTCTTCCAGAAGTTCAGGACGCAGATTCAAGGTTTCAGGATCAACGTCTACGAATACCGGCCGGGCATCGAAATACCGTATTACCTCTGCTGTGGCGGCAAACGTATAAGGCGTCGTGATGACTTCGTCGCCCTGCTGCAAACCGGTAGCCTCGAGGGCCAGGTGCATGGCCGCCGTACAGGAATTAACCGCAATGGCATGTTTAGCCCCTACCTTACGGGCGAACGCTTCCTCGAATTGCCTTGTGCGAGGTCCCGTAGTAATCCAGCCTGAGGCGAGGCAGGACCGAACTTCCTCCTGCTCGCTCTCGTCGAGGTCGGGAAGGGCAAACGGCAGAAACGTATCTCGCATAGATTCGGTATGAAAGAATGACGTATCAGGGAGAGACGACGGGGTCGGCTACGGACCGATAGCGTCCGGATGCATGCATTGGAAATGGAAGCGTGGATGGGACGTTCCACTTTTTACGCCATACCCATAACCCGTACAGACTACCGGTCCCGTATGCCAGATGGAGCACGACGTAAGCGGGGATAACGAATTTCAGTAACGGGAGCTCATGCCGGGTCGTCCAAAGCCCGGCGGCTAGGCAGGCCGTAAGGTACAGGATGACTACGACCGCCGCTCCGGCCCACCAACCCGAAAGGAACCCCAGCAAAAGGCCCGCCGCCAGGGTAAGGACGAACAGGATCGGAACCGCTTGCCTCCATGAGGCCACTCCACGGCGCTTCTGGATTACTCGTACCTTGTACAGGCCATACTGGTAGTATTGCCTCCACAGCCTGCCAAAATCGCTGCGGCTGAAATACATGGAACGTATGGACGGATCAAGCCAGATTTTTCCTCCGTCCTGAACCAGTCGGAAGTTGAACTCGTCATCCTGGTTTCGAACCAGTTCTTCATCCAAGCCGCCGATTTGCTCGAATACCTCACGCCGATACGCTCCGAATGCCAGCGTGTCCACATAGGCTCCGGCGGAACAACCCGTTCGGAAAAGAGCGCTCCCTACTCCGAAGGAAGAACTCTGTGCCAGCGCAATGGCCCGGGCGATCGGGCTGGAACCCTCGGTCTTCATAGGTCCTCCGACGCAAGCGGCCCGGGTTCGATGAAGCGTGTCTACGCAGCGTCTGATATAGTCCGGTTCGGGTGTGCAATGCCCATCGATGCGGAGGATGATGTCTCCCGTGGACTGGCTCAATGCCTTATTGAACCCCATTGGCACGATCCGGCCGGGGTTGTGCAATAACCGAATGCATCGTCCCTGCGCCGAAAGGGCCATGCGACGCACGATCTCGGCTGTGGGATCTGACGAGGACCCGTCTACAACGAGCACCTCGACCCGATCCGAAGGATAATCCTGATCGAGCACGGCCTGAAGGCTTCTTTCGATATAGGCGGCTTCGTTTCGCACCGGCATGATGACGGATACGTAAGGAAGGGCCGGAAGGGAGGGTAACTGTTTCATGGCATATCAACCGGATTGAAGCCTCGACACGACGCCTCGCAGCTTGCCGTTGGCAGTACGAGGGACTCGATCCACTACTTCATACAGGATGTGCATACCGCCGACACGTTGTTGCAACCGTTCGGATATCGTGGATAAATGATCTTTACAGAACCCCTGTCCGGGGGCGATGAGCACGCGCAGCGAGCGTTGATCCTCCTGTATGATCTGGCTTTCCACAACGGGTAGACCGTAAAATGTGGGGTTGAGCCAGAACACCTTGCGCCCGTCCGGTGTCACGATGAGGTCATTCATCCGGCCTTCGAGTGCGGAAATGGCCGGCAGGTGCGATCCGCAGCCACACTGGCTGCCGGCGCCTACAGCGCCCCGATCCCCCACCTGATACCGGATGAGCGGCATGTCGGCATTGAGCAATCCCGTGGCAATGATGCGGCCGGTCTGTCCCGGGTGCGCCCGTGCGTTGCCCTCGTCTTTCAGGATTTCTATCAGACCGGCTTCCGGCCATATATGCATCCGGTGCGTGCTGCACTCACCACCGGCCGCTGCAATCTCACAGAGGCCATACGTGTTGTAGACTGGGCACCCGAATGCCTGCTCGATGGTAATCCGCTGGGTATCGAGCAACTGCTCGGCATTGGTAAAAATCACATTCAGGTTCGGTGGTGTCAATCCCTGTTTCAGCATGGCCGCGGCCAGTACATTTGCCGA
Organism: uncultured bacterium; assembly: GCA_965365445.1. Taxonomy (GTDB): domain Bacteria; phylum Bacteroidota; class Rhodothermia; order Rhodothermales; family DASSAV01; genus CBDUBS01. The sequence continues at coordinate 28,909 of CBDUBS010000016.1, forward strand.
TGAAGGGTAAACCAGCATGTGTGTCGGCTGAAACCGCCGCAGGGCTGCCACGTAGTCGGCTGCCGTGTGCTCCGAAAGGTGATGCGTCGACAGATACAGCTGATTGAGCGGATGGTTGTAAACCCAGAAGGGTGGGCTTTTCCGGTCGAACGGAGCGACCAGCTGCCCGCCCATTATCGCCCAACGGTCTTTTAATGAAACCCCATGCTTGCGCCGCATGCGGGCCTCGAAGAGAGCGTACCATTGCCTCACGGTCTCCGGGCGCAGGTACACGCGAAGTGGAGTACCAGTAGTGCCGCTGGTCGAATCGACGAACATCTTTTTTCGGTCGCAGTCGTCGGCTACGAACGCTTCCGGTTTCCGACGTACCGTTTCCTTTTCGAGGATCGGCCAGTTCTCCAGTATATCAGAAGATGATGTATCTCCACGTAGCCTGCGGCGCTCCCAGAGGACCCGGTAGTACGGTACACGAGTGGCTGCCCTATGTAAAAGGAAAGCCAGCCTTTCCTCCTGCCAGGCTTTCCAGTGGTCGGCCGACCATGAATCCCGTTCGAGGGCTTCAGCCACCAAGCGTTCCGTTTCGTTTCCGTAGCGCAAGTGCTTCAGCCGGTACCCGCGCAGGCTGGCGGCGAGCACTTGAAGGGGGTACGGCATGGCATGGTAGAGGTCAAGCAGCGTGGGCATTCCGTACAGTCTCCTCGAGTAGGTGATGCCAGCGGGGCAATAATTCCGTCCAGGAAAACGCATCAACTTTGCGCTTCCCGTTTCGGGACAGCCGTTCCGGCAGCGAAGGTTCGGATAGCAACCGAAGGACGGCCGCTGCCATGGCTTCCGCATCGTCGTCCGGAGTGAGCAAGGCGTCGTTCCCGTTATCGAGCAGATACGGGATACCTCCTACGCGTGTGCTTACGACCAATACTCCGGAAGCGAGCGCTTCCAACACGCTTACAGGAGTATTATCAACCCGGGTGGTGTTTAAGAAGATGTCAGCGCGGTCCATCCAGCGAGGTACGTCCTCATGAGGGATGCCTCCCGGAAACGAAATATGTCCGGTTACGCCCAGCCGCTCGGCTTCTCGCCGGGTTCGCGCAAGGCTTCCATCTTTATCTGGCCCGGCCATGGTGAGGTGAATATCCGGGTGTTGCCGGACGAGAGCCTTTATCACCTTCGGAGCCATCAAGGGGTTATACATTTCGTGAAACGCCCTGAGCCAAAGCAATTGCGGCGTCGGACGCTTGCGTAGCCTGTAATGGTACTGACTCGTATGCACCGGATTGGGCAGATACTCAAGATCGCTGCGATAGGGCGACATCTGTTCGAGGAGGTAGCGCGAGGGCGCCGTTACGGCCGCCGCCATGCGGAGCAAGCGACGCACGCGTGCGGGATGCACTGCGGCGAATGACGGTAAATTGCCTCCGTGCAGGGTAAGGATGAACGGCTTGCGCGCTCGCCGAAGGGTCCAGCATACGGCTTCCGCCCAGATGAAGGCCCGGCCGGAATAGACGTCAACCTGGGCCACATCATAGTCCTCCCGGCGCCGCCAGGTCGTAGACACCATATCAGCAAGCCGACCCAGGGGCGTGGTGGCCGACGACGTACATACTACATACCGACCGCTTTGCCTGAGCTGTTCGGCCAGATCTTCGCTGACGCTGAAGTTGTGGCGACGGGTCGATACGTGGGTGCCTACGAGCAGCACGTTAGGACGATCTCGGGAGATCTCGGAGATCACGGGCGCTTCCGGCAGCACAGCCTCGACAGGATCGCTCATGAAATCGGAAGGGACAGGTAACGGCCCCGGTCAGATACCGGGTTTGGGATTCGAACAATGGGCGCCTTTCGTTTCTTTGTGATCGGCAAGGCTCCCAGCTGAAACAGTGCAAACGTCATCCCGAATGCAAAGGCTGGTGTCGCCAGACGAAACGCGTTGACAGCAAGGAAGAGGAGCGACCAGACGATCAGTGCCGTCACGAAGGCCCTCGATTTCGGATCCCTCGCCATACGAAAGCGCTGTACCGACGCCCCGAACAGAAAGATGAGAGAAAGCAGGCCAAATGCGCCGTGCTCTGCCAGCATTCTCGTGTATTCGGTATGTGTCGCAATGCGGGTGCCGAAGCGTTCTTCACGAATCATGGAGGCCCGTCCGGGACCCACGCCCGCCACGGGGTGCTCCATCCACAACGCGATTTCGTTCATAGCAATTTTGTCCCGGTTTGAGGGCGACCGGTCTGTGTATCGCTGAGTAAAAGCGCCATGGGTAAAATCATCGAGAACAGGTATCATGATTACCTGTACGAAAAGTATGAGACCAGCGGCCAAACCTATCATGATCATGCGAGAACGTGCGTCCCGGAGGAGGAACATACCAGAGAGCACTAGGCTCAGGAGAGCTATCGCAATACCGCTGCGGGAGAACGTCAGGCCACTTTGCATGATCAGGCCCAGAGCCAGCCCAACCATGAGCAGGCGCTGAACGGCGCTTACTCGCCCGGAAACGACATAAAACACTGCCAGCAGCGCTCCGAGACCGAGCATCGGTGAAACCTGATTCGGCCCGAAGCCCCCAGCCGTCACAGCATTGGACTCCGTGGAAAACACCACGTCCCCCATGGCCATCGTCGAAAAGAGGGCTTTCGTAGCAATAGCGGCAACAGGGCCGAGAAACGCCAGAATAATCATACGCAGCCGATCCGGTGTAATGGTCACCAGGCTGAAAAGCCACGCGCAGAGGCATAGCGCCAGCGGACCGGACAGGTAAAAACTCAACAACTCGATAGATCGGCCCCAGGGAATGGTTTGGCCGGATAGCCAGGCCGAGGGCAACAGGAATACAAAAAAGAGGAGCGGCAAGAGAGGGCTCCTTAGCCGATCTGTTCGGGCAAGCGCCACCCCGAACACCAGGATGATGGCGTATTTTCCGAACTCCCAGTTGACCTGCGCGTGGCACATCCTCCATAAAACCTCAGCTCCGGCAATGTAAGCACCTGTGAAAGCAACCCGGATCAGGTTTTTGTTATAGGCGGCTACGAGTCCGTATCCGAGGATGAAAAGTGCGTGTAACGTGGCGACATGAGAAGATCGCGACGCTGCGACAGCAAGCATACCGTGCGCCAGGAGCCAGAATGCAACCCTGTGCCATCCGATGTGGAACGGATGGAGGACTGGCAACGGGGCGCTACCGGAGACGAGTATTCCTGATCTCATGGTGTCGGCCTCAGGAGTTCGGGGACGGCGGTCGGAAAAGCTCCCGTACTGCATCGAGGTAGCGGTCGTAACCGAATCTCCGCGCATGGAGAATGGCCCTTTCCGACTCGGCTTTCCACAGATCCGGTTGGTCTACGTACTCTCGAATGAAGCGGGCAAACCGATCGATAGCATCGAAGGGAGCGGTACGTCCGATTCCAAATTCGCCGAGGTACTGCGGAATACTTCCTACGGCTGATGCCACCGGAACGACGCCGAAAGCCATTGCCTCGCCGATTACTTTCGGCCATCCTTCGGATCGGCTCGGCAGGATGAGAAAGTGAGCCTCCGTATATGC
>CBDUBS010000017.1:0-31646 GCA_965365445.1 uncultured bacterium
GGCAACATCAGTTACAGCGTCGGATCGGGGCCGCACTTTGTGGTGGAGGGCGACGAGTACGACAGCGCCTATTTCGATAAGCAGCCGAAATTCCTGCACTACCGGCCCAACAGCGCCGTCATCACGTCCATGGAGTTCGATCATGCCGACATTTACGACGCCTGGGAGGACTACCGCGAAGCCTTTCGCGCGTTTGCCGGAACCGTGGACCCGGCCGGCGTGCTGGCCCTCTTCGGCGACGATCCGGAAGTACGTCAGCTGGCCGGCTATACGAAGGCGCGGGTGCGTTACTACGGCATCGAAGGAGAAGACGACGATGTGACGGCGCGCCACATCCGATCGGGAGGGGGCGGCCAGCGGTTTACCCTGATGGCCGACGGTACGGAGTTAACGGAAGTGTACCTCCCGATGAGCGGGTTGCATAACCTGCGTAACGCCCTTGGCGTATGCACCCTGTTGCTGGATGAAGGCATAGCCCCCGACGACCTGGCCCGAGGCTTTGCCTCGTTCAAGGGGTTGAAACGCCGTCAGGAGGTACGCGGAGAGGCTGGCGACGTGATCGTAGTGGATGATTTTGCCCACCACCCTACCGCCGTCAGGGAAACGATACGGGCCGTAGCCCTGCGGTGGCCGGAGCGCCGGTTGATCGCCGTGTTCGAGCCACGCTCCAATTCGAGCCGTCGAAAGGTGTTCGAGCAGGCCTACAGCGAAGCCTTCGACCAGGCGGCGGCCGTGTTTCTGAGCGCCCCACCGCTCCGGCACAACGACCGGGCCGACAACTTGCTGGATGAACGAGCCGTCGTCCGCTATCTGATGGAGCAGGGCGTCGAGGCCTCCGCCTATCCCAGCGCAAACGTTTTGCTTCCGCGTCTGCTCGATACGGTGCGCCCCGGCGACGTCGTACTCATCATGAGCAACGGCAGCTTCGACGGCATTCACCATCGTTTGCTGGAAGCCCTGAAGGAACGGGAAACGGACCACGCCGAATAGCCTATACCCCCGGCGAGCCCAGTACGTCGGTCAGTTTTTCCTGGACGAGCGGATGGTTGCCGTAATAGATGACGATCAGCTTATCCTGATAGTATACGTGCGGCGACCGCATCGGGTCGCGAAACTGATCGATGTGGGCATAATCCTGCACGGCCGCCGCCGAGCTGTTGTATTCGAAGATACGCAGAATGCCCCCGGCGTTCACCTGATATTCGACGGCGGGCTCGGAGAACGGCGCGGCCGTCGTGGGGCCGTTATAGATCATCCCGATCCCCTGCCCCTGAAGGTAGTCCACGAGCCCCTTCGTCGAGTTTACGTGGGGGATGTTGTTCGGCCGGAAGAACACACAGCCGGATAGCGCGACGGCCAGAAGAAGCGTTGGGAAAAGAAACAGCCTGCGGTAACCAGTCATGGCGGATTCCTGATGCGGTCCCGCTTGGGAACCCGATACATGGCGCCCCGATTCCGCTCCGCGGCAGGGAACGGCCTCGGGATTGTCAATCGACTCCGTGGGTCTCTCTTTGCACCAATTATTCAACCGTATCGTTCCCGTTCCCGAAAAAAAGAAGGCCCCGAATCGCTTCAAGGCCTCCTCTTTAGGAATTGCGTGCGGTTCAGCGCAAGCCGTCGAACACGTACGCGGTCACATTGTCGCCGGCGATGCGGACTTGCTGCATGGAATCGCGTTCACGTACGGTAACCGTACCGTCTTCGAGGGTCTGGCCGTCGATGGTGACGCAGTACGGCGTACCGATTTCGTCCATGCGGCGGTAGCGGCGGCCGATGGCGCCTTTGTCGTCGTAGAACGTATTGAAATGGGCGCGCAGGTCGTCCTCGATGCGGTGAGCCACCTCCGGCATACCGTCCTTTTTCACGAGCGGCAACACCGACGCCTTGATCGGGGCGATCTGGGGATGGAACCGGAGCACGGTACGCTGCTCTCCCTCCACCTCCTCTTCGTGATACGCTTCCGATAGCAGCATGAGAATGGTTCGGTCGAGCCCAACGGACGTCTCGACGACGTACGGGATAAACCGTTCACCGCTCTGGGGGTCGAAGTATTCCATCTTCTTTCCCGAGAATTCCTGGTGGCGTCGGAGGTCGTAATCCGTGCGCGAATGGATGCCTTCCACTTCCTGCCAACCCATCGGGAACTGAAACTGGATATCGACGGCGGCATCGGCGTAGTGCGCGAGTTTCTCGTGCACGTGCCAGCGCAGTTTTTCCGGCCGGATGCCGTTATCGACGTGCCATTGCATCCGCTTTTCGCGCCAGCTTTCGTACGCCTCCATCTGGGCGCCCGGCCTGACGAAATACTGCATTTCCATCTGTTCGAACTCGCGCATACGGAAAATGAATTGCCGTGCAACGATTTCGTTGCGGAATGCCTTACCGATCTGGGCGATACCGAAAGGTATGGCCTGCCGGGAGGTTTCGCGGACGTTATGGAAATTGACGAAAATGCCCTGGGCGGTTTCCGGGCGCAGGTACACCCGGCTCTCGTCGTCGGCCACCGGACCGATGTGGGTCGAAAACATCAGGTTGAACTGGCGCACATCGGTCCAGTCGAACGCGCCGGAGTCCGGGGAATGAATTTCCTCCTCCATGATGAGCGTGTGGAGGGCGCGGGGCATATCCTCGGCATTCAGGGCGGCGACGAGCCGCTGCTCGACGGCATCGGCCCGTTCATCCTTTCCCTTTTGCCGGAGGCGATTGATGTGGCCCTCGATGAGCTGATCGGCCCGGTATCGCATCTTGGATACCCGGTCGTCGATCAGTGGGTCGTTGAAGGCGTCGACGTGGCCCGAGGCCTTCCAGACGGTAGGATGCATCAAAATGGCGGCATCGATCCCTTCGATGTTATCGTGGCGGTACACCATGGCTTTCCACCACCGGCTCTGCACGTTTCGCTTCAGCTCGACGCCCAGCGGGCCGTAATCGTAGGTGGCTCCGAGCCCGCCGTACACTTCGGAGGAGGGAAAGATAAACCCGCGCCGTTTACACAGGGATACCAGTTTTTCTAGCACATCGCTCATATTCGTCGCATCGAGTTAGCCGGTACGAAACCGGACCGTCTCCCCACGGAGCGGTTCGGCAAAGAAGGGGAAAGTACCACACCCGGCAACCGTATTCAATGGCCGCCGGCCCTCCGGAGCGCCGGTAATCAGCGGAAAGAAAGGGCGACGCATTCCCTGCGTAACTCCAACCGCATGCATTCGCACGACGTAGCGGCCCGGTTTAGATGTTTCAAGTTTGGTGCAAGCCTGCCGAAACGGCCCCCGGCGCCACGGATTAAACCCCCTGTCTTTACTGGGAGAGAAGCTCCCGAGACGGTTCGTGGTCCGTTGGCGTTTCGGGTCGGTTCCGTCCGGGCCGCCCCGGAGGCGTTGCAAGGGAATGAAACCGATGGGGTTTTGTGATGCTTGCGTACAAGATTAATCCTGTTTTCGAAAGCCAGATGAGATTCCAGAATCTTACAGCGATGCTGAAAGCTCGCTACGGACCCCATTCCCGCGAGGTGGAAACCAATCACTGGATTTTCGAGGTAATGACAGGAGAGCAGCGCTCGCAGGTCGTCCATCTCATTCTCAGGGAAGTAGACGTGGACGGCCGGGACGTGTCGCGAGTGATTGCCGACAGTCCGATCGGACCGATGCCGCAACGGTACGACCTCGAATCGCTCCTTCGGAAAAACGCCACCCTGGATGTCGGAGCGATCTGCATCGAGGATTTTCGAAACGAAGAAAACGAGATGGTCACGTACTTCTCGCTACGCGCTTCCCACCTGGCGTCTACGGCCGATTTCGAGGAGATCTGGGAAATGGTGGAGAAGGTAGCTCACGTAGCGGATGCACTCGAAAAGGATATATACGCCCAGGACTTGCACTGACGCAGCCCGGCTATAGCCGCTTCATTCGTCATCAACCATAGATACTATCTAGATATGTTTAGAAATCTCAAATTCCGCGCGAACTACGACGCTTACCGCCGAAACGAACACGGCATCAAAAAATTTGCCGAAATGAGCATCGGCCAACTCGTCCGGAAGGTCGCCAAAAAGTCGGCCTTCTACCGGGAGATGAACGAGAACATGCTCGTCGAAAAGGCCAACCTGCGGCTGCGCTCCAACGAACTCCACAATAACCCGATGCTCGATCCGGGTGAATTCTTTACGGTGCGACGGCGTCTGTGGGCCAATGCGTTCATCATCAGCGCCGTTTTCGTGGCCGCCATTTTTCTGACGTACCTTTCCGTTTCGACGTTCGTAACCGAAGGGGATATGATGGCGGGCTTCCTCGCGTGGCTGGTCTCGGGGGTGCTGGCCGTGGTGCTGGTAGGGGGCGGCCTGGGCGTTACGGAACGGCTGCTCGAGTCGCTGTTACCCCGTCGCGCTCCGCGCACGCCCGAGCTTCGGGAAGCTTCGCAGGCCGTAGCTCCGCTTTGGGGCTTCCTGCTCGTGGGCATCGAGCTCACCCTGCTCGGCATTTCGGAAGTGCGCGCCGCTCAATTCGCAGAAGCGCAGCACAGCGAAGTGTTCTACTTCGGCTTCATCACCATGATTATGCTGTTTCCTCTGATGGCCGGAGCCATCCGGTGGGACGCCATGCAATACGTCGATCTGTACAAAGCTACCGTAGCACTTCGCCAGATCGAAAGCCGGCTCGCACAGATCGACTCGATCCTGCGCCAGAACGAGGAATACGAAAGCAATTTCTACAAGATCAAGAGCATCGAGTACTGGGATCTGCTCAACGATTTCCGCACGTACAAGGATAACTATAACCAGCGGAAGGGCATATCCGAAAACCTCACCGGCCATTTTGCCCAGACGTACGACCTTTTCCAGGCCGAGGCCAACAAGCGCTACTCGGCGGATATTCGCGACGTTACGTCCAAGTCCATACGCAAGCTGGAGCTCGTCGGGGCCAACCCGGGCAACAAGCTGGGTCAGGCTGCGCCGGCGCGCCCTCCGGAAGTTCGCACCAACGGCAACACCGCCGACGGCGCAGCGGTATACCTGAACCCGCAACCGATACGTTGAAATCAACCGGATCTATGAAAAAGGCTCTGCCGCTTACCCCGGCAGAGCCTTTTTTTACGCGCTCACAGTGCGTTCATCAGGCCGCGCTCGGCGAGCGAGGTAAACCCCGAGCCGGCTATGATGAGATGGTCGTGAACCCGGATGCCCATGAGGTTACCGGCTTCAACCAGTTGCTTCGTAATGCGAATATCCTCCCGGCTGGGTTCGAGATTGCCCGAAGGATGGTTGTGCAGGCAGATGATCGAAGCGGCATTCTCCAGCACCGCTTTCTGAAACACGGCCCGCGGCTCGACGATGCTGGCTGCCAGGCCGCCCTCACTGACGGTAAAGTCGCCCGTGATGAAATTCGCCGTGTTCAGGAAAACGACCTTGAACACCTCCTTTTTCAGATCGCGCATGAGCGGACCATACACGGCCGCTACGTCCTCCGGCGAACACACCTGCACCCGGGGCCCGTTCCGGCCGGATTCAACCCTCCTTCCAATCTCAAACGCCGCGACGAGCTGAACGGCTTTGGCCGGACCGACGCCGGTGACCCGCATGAGTTCCTTCAAGTCGCGGCGGGAGAGATCATGAAGCGACCCGTATGTACGCACGAGCGTCTGGCCGAGTTGTACGGCAGAGAGGGAGCCTTGCCTGGTAAACGTCCCGGTGCCGAAAATGAGCGCGATCAATTCTCCGTCGGTAAGCGCCGCCGCGCCGCGGCTCATGAGCTTTTCCCGGGGACGATCCGTTTCGTTCCATTCCCGAATGGGAACGCTATACCGAATTTCCGGCTCGGCCGACGATTCCGGGGGCGGCGGACGACGTGTAGCCATGACAGACGTAAAGAGGTACTCCCCTCTCTGCACTCACTGGGGTCGGCCGGCGAACGTCAGGAGGGACTGGGGATCAAATCGTTCAGAAGATCCTCATTGGAGGGGGACTGTTGCAAGTGCCTGAGCAGGGCCTGCATGGCCTCGATCGGAGGACGGCTATTGAGCGCCCGAAACAGCCTGTGGTGCTGATCGACCTTATCCCCGAGAAGCAGTTCCTCGTTTCGGGTGCCGCTTTTGCGCAGGTTGATGGCCGGGAAAATGCGCTTGTTGGCCATTTCCCGATCCAGCACGATTTCGGAGTTGCCGGTGCCCTTGAATTCCTCGAAGATGACCTCATCCATACGGCTGCCGGTATCCACGAGGGCCGTCGCGATGATGGTGAGCGACCCACCCCCTTCGATGTTGCGAGCGGCGCCGAAGATCTTTCGGGGAATCTGCATGGCTCGCGCATCCAGACCACCCGAGAGGGTGCGGCCGCTGCCTTCCATATACAGGTTGAAGGTCCGGCCCAACCGGGTGAGCGAGTCGAGCAGCAGCACCACGTCGCGCTTCATTTCCACGAGCCGTTTGGCGTATTCCAGGGCAACCGTTGATACACGGACGTGGTTATCCTCTTCCCGATCGTTGGAGGACGCAAACACCATGGCGCTGGTAGAGCGCTTGAAGTCGGTAACTTCCTCCGGTCGCTCATCAACGAGCAGGGCCACCAGTTCCACTTCGGGGTGGTTTCTCGAAATAGCGGCCGCAATCTGTTTGAGCAGGATCGTTTTACCCGCCCGGGGGGGAGATACGATCAGGGCGCGCTGCCCTTTGCCGATGGGCGCCGCCAGATCGACCACGCGCATGGAAATATCCTGCGGGCCGCTTACGAGTTGCAGCTTTTCCGTGGGATAGATGATCTGTCCGTTCTCGAAGTCAAGAAACCGAGCCCATGTATCCGGAGGTACGCCCATCACGGATGTGATCTGGCTCACTTGCATGGCCCCTTTACGACCGGGATGCATCTGGCCTTCAAGGATGACCCCGTCCCGCAAGGAAAACTTCTTGACGAGGGGCGGAGGCACGAAGGGGTCGTTATCGGTTTTTGGTACGTCCTGGCGAAACTCTCTGACGAAACCAAATTTCTTGTCTCCGATCACTTCCAGGAGGCCGCGAAAGGGTTGTTCTGCCATACTACGCTAAGCAAAGATTAGGGCCTCATGCACGGATCGTACCGCCGGGCATTGCGTCTCCTGAACGTGGCGCCGGCCGCCGGGTGAGGGGTCCCATGAATAAAAACAATGATGACAAACGCCCCCTAAAAATCGCTATCGCCGCAGGCTGGAACTCGGGAAAGCGGTCTGTAAGGAATGCAAGAATAATGCACTGCTACCGGTTACCGTTCATACCTGCTCTGCCCGACCTGCCTGTTAGGAGCGACGTCAAAGGGATTCAACGGTCCGAGGGCCGCTGCAGAAAGAAGGCTGCGGCGCCGGCCGCACCATCCGATCAAAACGCAGAGGAAGTACAGTCGGCCCGAATGCACGAGGTAACACAGGGGCCGGGATGCTCGAGCAGAGGAAAACGGAGGGAACGTTGGAAAATCAACCAGAAGAAGGGCGCAACGATCTTGCTGGCTGGAACGACCTGCAAGATATATGGTTTCCGCCAATGCATCAAGAACGGATATACGTTTCATCGCCTCATTCGACCCTGACCGGTATGGCACAAGCCGCTACGGCCTACGATACCCTCAATCTGGAAACATACGGACCGGAAACCGGCGACCCGGTCGTTCTGCTTCACGGCTGGGGCAGCAGCGCTGCCCTGATGCAACCCGTCGCGCTGGCGCTCGCCGACCGATACCGGGTATATGCCCTCGACATGCCCGGCCACGGGCGCTCCCCGATTCCCGTGGAACCTATAGGGGTGCCCGAGCAAGCCGGCCTGGTATTCGATTTCGTGCGGGAGGTCGTGGGGAAGCCGGTCACCCTGATCGGCCACTCCAACGGGGGGCGCATAGCGCTGTACATGGCCTCCGAGCCGGACATGGCCCTGCTGGTCCGACGATTGGTTCTGGTCAGCCCTTCCGGCATCATGCCGCGGCGTTCGGGGGCCTACCATGTCCGCAGAGGCCTGGCCCGGCTGCTCAAAGCCCCATTCCGGTTACTCCCCGAACCGTTACGCGCATTCGGCCTGGACTGGCTGCGCCATTCGCTCGTGTGGAAGGCCCTTGGCTCGAGCGATTACCGGCACCTGGAGGGGGCCATGCGAGAGACCTTTGTTAAGACCGTTAACTTCTACCTCGACGACCGGGTGCAAAACATCGAGGCGCCCGTCTTATTATTCTGGGGAGATAAAGACGAAGCCATATCCCGGTACCAGATGAGCGTCCTGGAGAAGCGTATTCCCGATGCCGGGCTGGTCGTCCTGGAGAACGCCGGTCACTATGGCTATCTGGATAATGCCGGTGTATTCCATTCCGCTACCCGGTATTTTCTCGAAAACACGTAAACGGATCGCCCTCAACGCGCTGCTATGTTGCTGATCTTTTTTTTTGCCGTGGTCGCCACGACGTTTGCCGCCTGGCGGGCCTGGCGGCGGTTGCGGTACTTTCTGCACGTGTTCCAGCTGGAAGGGTACAAAATCAATGAGTTCACCCAGTGGCTGGGGAAACGTTCGGGGCAGGTAGTCATTCGGTTGTCGCACCGGATAGCCGTTGGACTGCTCGCTCTTTCCTTGCTGGGTTTTTACGTGCTCTCCCCTTTCTGGACGGCCCTCATCCTTCTGCCTGCCTGGGCCGTTACGTTTGCTTCCTCCAGGTTATACCGCAGCGAGCGTCAGAAGAAGCCCCTCAACTACACCAATCGGTTCAAACGGCTGCTGGCTGTAGCCGCCTTCCTGGCCGCCGTACCCGTCCTGATCGGCCTCTGGTCCGGCATAACCGAAGGCAGCCTGAGCGGTTATTTCTCTTACCTGCTGGGCTGGTTCGTAGCCGATTTCGGGGCTCCTTTCTGGGTGTTGCTGGCGGCCCGGCTTACCCGGCCGGTCGAAAAGGCCGTGCAGGAAGGGTTCAAGCGGCAGGCGAGGCAACACATCGGCCGCCGCCCCGACCTGACGATCATCGGCATTACGGGGTCCTACGGAAAGACGAGCGTCAAGTTCATCGTTGCCGAAATCCTCAGGCAGCGGTACAACGTACTGGCGTCTCCGGCATCGTATAACACCCCGATGGGGCTCTGCCTGGTCATCAACCAGCAGCTCAGGCCGGAGCACCAGGTGCTCGTACTGGAGATGGGCGCCCGCTACCGGGGTGATATTCGCGAATTGTGTGAAATAGCCCGGCCTGATATCGGGATCGTCACGACGGTAGGGGTGGCTCATCTTGAAACGATGGGGCCGATAGAAAGCATCGCCGAAGAAAAAGGCAGCCTGCTCACCCACATGAAGCCGGGCGGCACGGCCGTGCTGAATGTAGATAACCCCTTCGTTGCGCGGATGACCGCGACGGTTCAGGGAAAAGTCTGGAGCGTATCCACCGAGTCGGCGGGCGCCGATCTTACCGCCACCGACATTACGTACAACGCCGAGGGAGCCTCCTTCACGGTAACGGACCCCTCGGGCAACCGGCAGACGTTCCAGACCAGATTGCTGGGCAAACACAATATCCTCAATATTCTGCTCGGTGTGGCTGTAGGGCTGGAGATGGGCCTGCGCCTGCGTCAGATTGCCTACGCCGTACGCAGGATAGAACCCATCGAACACCGGCTGCAACTACGAAAGGACGGTCCGGCTACGATCATCGATGACGCGTTCAATTCCAATCCCGTCGGAGCCCGCAACGCCGTGGAAATCCTGGGGCACTTCCAGACGGGACGACGTATCATCGTAACACCGGGCATGGTGGAACTCGGAGAGAAGCAGTGGGAAGAAAACCGCCTGTTCGGGGAGCATATCGCCCAACATGTCGATTACGCGATATTGGTTGGCGAACAGCAGACGAAACCTATACAGGCCGGGCTCGAAGCGAGAGGGTTTCCTGCGGATCGTATAAGAATATTCAATTCCTTCTTCGACGCGCAGGATTTTCTCCGCACCACGGTGCGCGAAGGGGACGTGATCCTCTACGAAAACGACCTTCCCGACCAGTACAATGAAACGTAATGCCGTCGGCCCCCACCCTTGATCTGGAGCGAGTCGCCTGGGCGCAACGCTTCGAGTACGTGGCCGGCGTAGACGAAGCCGGACGGGGGTGCCTCGCCGGACCCGTAGTGGCCGCTGCCGTGATTCTGCCGCAAGAGCTGGAAATAGCCGGGGTACGGGACAGCAAGACGCTATCCGCAGCGGCCCGGGAGTCGGCGGCGGAGCGCATCCGGCAAGCGGCCCTGAGCATCGGGATCGGCGTGTGTACACCGGCGGAGATCGACCGGATGAATATCCTTCAGGCCGCCCTGGAGGCCATGAGGCGGGCGGTAAACCGCCTCAGCCCTTCTCCGCACCTCGTCCTCATCGACGGCAACCGGACATTCGAGGATGCCCGCCGGATCCTTCAGCCGGTGGTTCGAGGCGACCGGCTGTCTCTGACCATCGCGGCGGCATCCATTCTGGCCAAAACCACCCGGGATGCCCTCATGCGGGATTTGCATGACCACCATCCCCTGTACGGCTGGGACCGCAATGCCGGCTACCCGACGCCGGAGCATTACCGGGCGCTGGCCCTCCACGGCTGCACGCCGCATCACCGCCGTACGTTTCGGCTCGGCGTGCTTCCTACTGCGGAAGCCGGCCGAACGTCTCCGTGAGGCGCTTCATCACGCGCTCTATGGCCTCGTCTTTCGTGCATCCCGTCGTTTCGACCCGCAGATGAGCCTGCCGGTAGTAAGTCTCTCGCCGCTTCAACAGGGCTTCGATCCGTGCCTGCATGGCGTCGGGCGCAAGCGGACGGCCCCCGGCGTCGCATAACATCGGTCTATCCGCCGCACCTTTGTGGAGGCGGCGGACGAGGTCGGCGGCTTCGACCTCCAGAAAAACGACCAGTCCGTGCGCCCGCGCCCATTGTATGGCGGCATCGGTCGTCAGGGCCCCTCCGCCCACCGCAATGACGGTCTGCCGCTCCCGGGCTGTGGCTTCGAGAGCTTCCCGCTCTCTGATCCGGAAAGCCTTCTCTCCCTCACGCTCGAAAAGGACCGGCACAGGGCATCCGGCTCGTTCAACGATCCGGTCGTCTACATCGACAAATCCGTATCGGATGCGCTCGGCGAGGAGCCTGCCGATCGTCGTTTTGCCCGCGCCCATGAAACCGGTCATAAACACACGGTCGGGCAGATTCATTTCGTACATTTCATGGCTTATGCAGCGAATTGACTTCGGATTTCACTTCCTGTCGGCGGTGGTCGTTGCTCCGGGACGCGCCGCCCGGCAGGCGTTTCGCCGGCAATACCAAACCCTGTCCGTATGCCTGTCTACCGAATGACCATCGAATACGACGGCAGCCAATTCAGTGGCTGGCAGATCCAGAACGGACAGAAAACGGTTCAGGAAACCATGGAGCGCGCGCTGGAGACCGTGCTGCACACGCGACCGGATGTGGTTGGTTCCGGGCGGACCGATTCAGGCGTACATGCTCGGGGCCAGGTGGCCCATTTTCGAGCGGAAACACCCCTGGATACCTATCGTTTGCTGCGGTCGCTCAACGGTCTGCTACCCGATACAATCGCGGTAAAAACGCTCGACCGGGCCGAGGACTCGTTCCACGCCCGTTACGATGCCCGGCTGCGGCGCTACCGCTATTACATCGGCACCAGACCGTTTGCCCTGGAGCGTAACCGGCGCGTGCTGGTGCTGCCGGAGCCGGATTTTGACGTAATGAATACGGCCGCCGGATATTTGCTCGGCAGGCACGATTTCAGCGCATTCTGCCGAACCCGCTCGGAAACGATCAATCGGGTCTGCGACATACGCCGCGCCTGCTGGGCGATGGAGCACGAACCGTCGGAATGGGTATTTGAAATCTCCGCCGACCGGTTTCTGCACGGTATGGTCCGGGCCGTGGTCGGTACCTTGCTGGATGTGGGGCACGGTAAGCGCCATCCTGACAACATACCGGTCATACTCGCTTCCGGAGATCGCCGCCGGGCCGGAGCCGCCGCGCCGGCTCGCGGACTGGTGCTGGAAGAAGTAACGTACTGAATACGACCCGGCAGGCTTCGTGAACTCAACAAGAAAGGCGACCCCCCGGTGCAACTTATTCTTCCGTATTGCGAATACTACGGCGAGAGGGTACCCTGTGCGTACAATCTATAGATACAGAGTATTTTAACCGTTCAGTCTGGGAAACACATCATGGATATACAGCAGATTTTGCGCTGGATCGTCATGGCGATCGTTCTGGTAGTAGCCATCCTGCTGCTTATCCCGATCTTGCAGTTCGGAGCGCAGCTCGTTTGGCTGGCCCTGAAGGTGCTTCTGGTTTTGCTGCTGGTAGCTATCGTGCTACGCTTCGTCGGATTGCTGAAACACCATCGAAGATGAAGGTGCGCCCTTTACGCTTCTTTTCGTTACCTTGTCGTTGACCGGGCATAGCGCTACTCCGGCTTCAGCCAACGATCAGGGTATCTTTTGTGAGTATGCTGCGTGTAGTTCCACCCTCGGGTGAGGAACGTAAAAAAACGGGCTTCTCGCTGCACATCACGTCCGAAACGGGCGTATTGCAACAGGTCATCGTACACACCCCCGGCCCGGAGGTCGAACTCGTTTCGCCGGACAACCTGTCGGAACTGCTGTTCGAGGACATCCTGTTCGCAGGGCACGCTCGCGCCGAGCACCTGCTCATGTGCTCGCTCATCGAAAAAATCATCCGGAAGGATCGCGCCGTTCTTCAGATGGGCGTCCTGCTGCGCGAGGCGTTCGATGAGGAGGCGGCCCGCTTCGACTTTATCGAGTCCCTGTGCCGCATTTTCACCGAAGCCAACCTGCAGGCGTACGAAGCGGCATTGAAGCGGCTCTCCCCGGAAGAGTTGCACCACTACGCCCTGACCGGTAAGGCGCCGCTGCCGGTTTTTACGCATCCTATACCCAACCTGATGTTTACGCGCGACGTGGCCGCGGTGGTGCACGACCAGATCATCCTCAGCCATCCGGCCACCGCCGCCAGGGCGCGGGAGAGCATCATCCTTCGCGTCATCCTGTCGTACCACCCCGGCTTTTCGGATTACCGCGAGCGCGTCGTTCAGCTTCCCCGGGGTGTAACGTTCGAGGGCGGCGATCTGCTGGTCGTAGCCCCGGGCATCGTCCTCATAGGGCACTCGGAACGCACTTCCTTCGGCGGACTCATGGCGACGGCTCAAGCCATTTTCGACCGCACGCCGGTCGAGCATATCCTGATCGTCGATCTGCCCAAAAAACGATCCACCATGCACCTCGATACCGTGTTTACGATGTGCACAGAGGACGAGTGTGTCGTTTTTCCGCCTCTCCTGGCAGGAGGGAATCAGGGCAACGTCGTGCACTTCACCCGAAGCGACGAACCCGGCCGCTTTTTCAGCGAGGTCAGGCCCAATCTCAAACAGGCGCTCGAAGAACTGCTCGGCTATCCGCTTACGTTCATTCCGTGTGGAGGAAACGATCCGCTCAATCAGGAACGCGAGCAGTGGACCGACGGAGCCAATTTCTTCGCGCCGGCGCCGGGTGTCGTCGTTGGATACGAGCGGAACCACCGCACCTTCGAGATGATGCAGAAACACGGTTACCGGGTGGTAAGCGCACGGGGTTTCCTCTCGTTCTACGAGGAGAGCGACTTCACGCACGGAGAGAAGATAGCCGTCAAACTGGAGGGCACCGAGCTATCCCGCGGTCGCGGTGGACCGCGATGCCTCACGCTCCCTCTAAACCGCAAGCCGGCGCACGGATGACGCTATCGAATCTCTTGACGGCGGAGCACCACTGGATGAAAGCGGCGTTGCGGGAGGCCGAAGCAGCCTACGACGCCGGTGAGGTCCCGGTAGGAGCCGTCGTCGTACGGGGGAATGAAATCGTAGGGCGTGGCCGAAACATGGTAGAGCGGCTGAACGACCCTACCGCCCACGCCGAAATGATCGCCGTTACGGCTGCGTGTGAAACTCTCAGGACCAAGTTCCTTACCGGCTGTACGCTATACGTTTCCCTCGAGCCGTGCCCCATGTGCGCGGGGGCCATACTCTGGGCACGGCTGGACCGTGTGGTTTTCGGAGCTCTGGACGAGAAGGCGGGAGCCGCCGGCACCCTGTACAACCTCCTGCAGGACCCGCGACTGAATCATCACGTCGAGATCGTATCGGGCGTCGAGGAAGAAGCCTCAGCGGGGCTTCTGCGCACATTCTTCCTGGAGCGTCGGAAATAATCCGTCACTCGGGCGTTAGGAGAGCACATCCCTCCCGACTTATCTCTGCACGCGTATGCCGGACGTCGTTATCGTCGGCGCGGGCCCTATCGGGCTTGCCTGTGCGATTGCCGCCAAACGAAAAGGCCTCGCCGCCCTCATCATCGAGAAAGGCGCCCTCGTAAACTCCCTCGTCGGGTACCCGACGAACATGGAGTTTTTCTCCACGCCCGAACTGCTCGAAATCGGCGGTTACCCCCTTACGACCCTGCGGTACAAACCGGTGCGCGAGGAAGCAATCGACTACTACGCCAGGGTAGCCGCAGCTGAAGGGCTGGACATCTCGCTCTACGAGACGGTTACCGGCCTTGAAGGTGAATCGGGGCGCTTTACGGTACATACATCCCGGCGCGACGTGTCGTGCCGCGCCGTTGTGGTCGCCACGGGGTTTTTCGATGTGCCGAACCGAATGAATATCCCCGGCGAGGATCTGCCGAAGGTAACGCATTACTACAAGGAGCCCTTCGCCTATACCGGGCAAAAGGTGGCCGTCATCGGTGCCAAAAACTCGGCGGCAAAGGCTGCGCTCGATTGCTACCGGCACGGGGCGGAAGTTGTCCTCATCGTGCGCGGCCCCGCCCTTTCGGACAGCGTCAAGTACTGGATTCGTCCTGACCTGGAAAACCGGATACGGGAAGGATCCATAACGGTCTGTTTCAACACCACCGTCGCTGAAATCACCGAACGGCACATTCTGGTTGATACCCCGGACGGGATGAAAGAACTCGAAAACGACTGGGTGCTGGCGCTGACGGGGTACCAACCCGATTACCGGCTGTTGCGCGCGCTGGGCATCGCCGTAGGAGACGACCCGGCCTGTACGCCCGTACATGATCCGGAGACGTACGAGACGAACCGTGAAGGGGTATACATCGCGGGTACGGTGGGGGGCGGCCGCAACACGAGCCGCTGGTTCATCGAGAATGCCCGCTTCCATGCGGATCGCATCATGGAGCACCTGGCCGGGAGCGGCCGGTAGGGGTAAACGGAAAGGGGCCCCGCCGTATGAGCAGGGCCCCCTTCCGTTTCTTTCAAACTACCGTTACAGCGTAACGCTTGCCGTAATCATCTGCACTGCGCTGAGCAGGTTCGTCGTGCGGTAGGCATAGTCTACCTGCAGACGGGTTCCGCTCACTTCCAGGTTCAGGCCGGCTCCCATGTTCCAGCCGTCGAAGATCCCGGTGTCGATGTTTTCCTGCCACTGATAACCACCGCGCAGGAACAGGATATCCCGGAGCGCAAACTCGAGGCCGCCCGAGAAGTTATCCGACTCGTAGGAATTCGAGCGGAAGTTGCCGAGCAGCGTAACGGCCGCCGCCGCACCGAGATCGCGCCGGTAAGTGACGCCGAAGTTCAGCATCGACGGCAACTCGAAGCTTTCGCCCGGGATACGGGCGGCGCGCTGCCCGCTCTCGGACTGCGCTTCGAATGCGAGTCCGTCGCCCCCGTAAGCCATCGAGGGGCCGAAGTTCTGCAGGCTGACGCCGAAGCGAAGCCCGGACTCTCCGACGATGTAGGACATACCGGCATCGAACGCCACCGTGGAGGCGTTGAGGTCTTCCGCCATGCTTTCACTGACGATTTTCGCCGTAACACCGGCGGCAATACGATCGGTGAAGACGCGGGCGTAGTTGATGCCTACCGCCACGTTGAGCGCCGTCCAGGTGGGGGTGTTTTCATCCACGTCCGGATCCTGTTCGGTCGTGAGCGGAATGTCGCCGAACGACATGGCCTGAACCGACAGGCCGATCTGGTTCGAGCCGAACCGCTGGGCGATACCGAACGTGTTGATGCCGATATCCTCAACGTAGTTCATCCGGCTGAACAGGGCGCTCGTGCCTTCGTTCAGCGTGAGGCTGGCCGGATTGGCAAACGAAGCCTCGATGCCGTTCATCGTCAACACGCCGCCCGTAGCGGACATCCCGAGGGATGCCGTGCGAGCCGTAGACGGGATGAGCAGCCACGATGCGCCGGCCGTGCCGTCGCGCTTCGTGTCGGGCGACGTGCGCTGCGCCCAGGCCGACGTTACCGATACGCTCAGTACACCGGCGAGTACCAGGCTTTTTATGAGAAAGCTGAATCTCATCTTTATAACCTCCTGAATGTTAGGTCTCTCTGTACTGTGCGTGATTAGTAGACGTCGAGTTGGACGCGTTTCTTCACGACACCAAACTTAAGCACGCGCTCACCCACATCCGGAATATCCACGTGGATGAGGTACATGCCGCTGGCGATGGGCAGACCGTCGTTGGTGGTCAGATCCCAGCGGTAGAACCCGTCGCCGGAGCGCTGCGTGTCCTCGAAGATGAGCGTGCCGTTGAGTGCGAACACCCGGATGCGCGCCCCTACCGGCAGGTTCGTAATGCGGGCCTCATCCTGGAACGGCGATACGTCGTAGGTCGATGCGCCGCGATACGGATTCGGAACGATCGCGATGCGCTCCAGCCCTTCGACAGCCACGCTATCCACGTTGGAGAGTCGCTCGAAGCCGGCCGTTTCCACCGTGTACACGTCGCCCGCCGCAATCGGCTTGGCCGTGATGATCCGGAAGGTGGTGCCGGTTTCCGGCAGCGCCTGGTTGTAGTTGCCCGGTGTTACCAGACCGCCGTTCCAGTTGGCGATGGACATGTAGGCCATACCCAGGCCCGATCCGGTCGCCGCGCGGGACATCGATCCGGTGCGGGTGATGTAATCAATGATGAAGTTGTAACCCGCTTCACCCGGCGTCAGGTCTTTCGGAATGATCCAGATGATGTTGTCCGTATACGGGTCGTTCGTGCCGCCGGATACGTTGTGGTCCGCCGGTATGGCCGTCGCCGGATCCGTAACGAGCGCGTTCAACTCCGGCTGGGTCGGCATGTCGAACTTGCCGTTTTCGTTCAGGTCCTCCACGTAGGGGAAGTACCGCACGTCGTCGGCGGGGTTGTTCGGCGTGCCGGCGCCGATGCGCCAGAGCTCGAACGGCACGTCGATGAACTTGCCCGTGTTGAACGCCCACGCCTTTCCACCCCGGGCCGTAAAGCGAATCTCCCAGTCGTACGGGCCTATCGCTTCCAGCGGCTGGAAGGACGTGATGATTTCCTTGAACGTCTCGTAGTCGTCGTGCGTCGGATCGTAGCCCTGCACAATGCCCCATTCGGCCGGGCCGACCTGCTGGCGCTCGTCCGGGCGGTCGGACGCCCCCAGGAACGGGAAGCCGTTGGAGTTAAAGGCGAACGTCCCGATTTCCGGCGGGTTGAGCGGCCCATCCGCGTTGGAAACGACCTGGAAGCTCGTAAAGTCCGGGTCGGGGCCGGAGATCGAGAACGAGAGGCCGTCCGCCACGAACACGTCCTTGCCCTGGGGTAGGGCCTTACGCGTGAGCTGGAAGTACTCGCGACCATTGACCAGCACCGCCCCGGTAGCCCGGTTCACGACGTCGTAGGTCATGAGCGAGTCGTTCGAGGCGCCGCCGATGCGGTAGAACTTCACGTCGTACTGGGCGCCGGTCACTTTCGTCGGATCGGCGACAACAGACGTGATGGCTCCTTCACCGATGCCGGCCGTGAGCTTCCCGGTCAGGTTATCATTGACGGCCCCTTTCAGCACCGAGCCACCCTGCTGGGTGGCGATGTTCTGGGGCACCACCTTGACGCGCACCACCGGGCTCTGCCGGATCTGCGGATCGGAGGCCGGGTTGTACGCATACGCCTGCACGCCGAAGTAGTACTCGGTGTAGTTGTTCAGGCTGCGGTCGGTGATGTAGTCCTTGTCGATGATGATGTAATCCTTCACGCCGGAATCCGTACCGGCTGCGGATACAACACGGATCGGGGCGCCTGTGGTCGGATCGATTTTGTTGTCCACTACGGAGGTAATGCCGTTGTTCACGTCGTACGTCGCGATGAGCACCCCATCCTCAGGCGCCACCGACAGGTTCGGGTACTGGTAGATTTTGTACCCTTCGAACGTGTACGTCTGGTCCACCGCGTTCGGATCAACCAGGAACGGGCTCTCCACATCGTACTGGTTGAGGTAGTTGTTGGACGTTACCGGATTGGCCCAGCTCAGGATGACCTGGCCGTCCATTTCGGTGGCCGTCACGCGAGGGGCATCCGGCGGAGGAGGCAGCTGGAAGTTGAAGTCGAACGCGCCCTGCGCCAGGATGTCGTCGGCCTTGAGCTGCTTGACCGAACCGAACCGGTTGCGGGTCTGCGACCACACGATGCCGAACACCAGCTCCTGCTGGTCGCCGGGCTGCATCGTGAAGGGGCCGGTAGACATCAGGAAGCGGCGGTCGGAAGGCTGATTGCGCCCCCCTTTGCCGTCCACGTTATCCTCGCTCCAGTACTGGCCGGGCTCGGCCGGGAACATGTACCGGGTGACCGTGGAGCCACCGACGCCGTTGCCGCCGAAGGTCATGGGCGTGTTGTCCGTCCACAGGCCCTGCAGGTAGCCGTAGAAGTCCTCCGCTCCGTCCGGGTTGCCGTTGACGGCTCCGTTGACGTTGTTGTAGTACACGAAGCGGGTCATCTGGAGGCGCTCGCCTGGCTCGTCTACAGTCCCGTTGTTGTTGTTGTCGATGCCGTCCTTATCCACCAGCGGCCCCTGGAAGAAGTCGTACCCGAGCGCCGGCGGGCGGTCGCCGTAGCCGCTGCTGGTTTCGTCGAACGGATCGCCGTTGTAGACGAAACCGAGGCCGAGCAGCGTATCGGAGCCTACGTAGTCGTCGTTGGCGTTGCCGAGGTCCGGGTCGGACCAGAGGCCGATCCAGGTATCCTCCAGCGGTACGTTCTGCTTCGGTTTATAGGTAATGTTGTACTTGTAGAACGTGGTATTATTGAGCGCGTCGGCCGTTTTGAACGCAAACGCCGTGGCCTTCACCTCCAGCCCGATCGGGTTGGTCTGCGTGGTCAGGTGCTGGCCGGCCGCGTCGTTCATGATCCACCACACCATCTGGTCGGCGCCGCCGACTACGCGACCTCCCTGAAGCGTCGCACCCGGAAACGCGGGGCGGTCGCCTCCGGCCAGGTTGTAGTTGTTCCGGTTGCCGTCGCCGTCGAGCACCGGAGCGCCGAGCTGATACGGCCACTCCTGCAAATCGCGGACGGCTTGCCCGGTGGTTTCGTACCGAACGATGTCGTCCTTCGAGACTTTATACAACCGGTCGTACTCGGCGCAGTTGGCCGGCGGGTTGCCGGAGGCGTCGATCGGGCCGGGGAACATCTCGAATTCCTCGCCGAACTGGGCATAGGTGGCCGCCGACATGCGGAGTTCGCCTCCGGCCATGCCGCCTATCCAGAGGCCGTGCGCGAAAATCGGGGCCTTGTCGGCTCCGTTCGGCACCTCGTAGAGGGCATCTCCGGTATGGCTGTAGAACATAGCGCCCGTATTGAAGATACGCGCGTTGACGTTGTTGATGTTCAGGTCCGCCGAGGCGGCGCCGATGGTGCATTCACCGGCGGCGGAGCCGTTTTTGGCGACGGACTGGGATCGATTCGGCCTCGGGTTTTTGTCCTTGTCTTTATCCGGAGCCGCCGATGCCGTCACGGAGGAGAACCCCCATACGACCAGCAGCAACCAGAGGCTCATTCGCTTGATCACATCTGTATAAGACATGGGTCGAATACCTTATTGATTGGATGGCAGGCGCCGTACCGGCCGGAGGGAGCCCCTCCGGCCGAGCAGCGGCCTCTTAGAAGTTGAAACGCACACCGAGCCGGGTGCGGCGGGGCAATCCCCAGGCGCGGGCGCCTGCAAAATCCTCATCCCCCGAACCCAGCGGGTTGCTGACGAGGGTTCGGTAGTGGAATCGATAGGAATCCGGGCTGAAGGAGGAATTGGCGAAGTCGATACCGCCTTTCGTATCCAGGTAGCCGTCGTTGTCGGGAAGGCCGGTGCCGCGGTACACACCCAGGATGTTATCCACATCGAAGAGGTTCTGCACCTGCAGGAAGGCCGTCAGCGAAGCCACGTTGCCGAGCGCAAACCGGCGATCGATGTTGAGGTCGACCAGCGTGCTCCACGGCATATAGGCTCCGTTCAACCCACCCGAGGCCGGGTCGGTGACGTCCTGGTATACCGGGTAGGATACCGGAACACGCAACTGCGTGTACGGCATGCCGCTCTTGACCGAGCCGATGATGTTCACGCCGAAGTTCTCCAGAAGCCGGGCTCCCAGGATTTCGGGGCCGTCCCCTTCGCCGAGGCGGTAATCCAGGCGCACGTTGAACGTGTGGCGCCGGTCGAATTCCGCCGGGGCGATGAAGTTCGGGAAGTAGTCTCCGCGCCATGCGATGGTCTGCATCGTTCCGGCGTCGCTGCCCGTTCCCTGCGCGTACGACAACGTATAGTTGGCGTTCATCGACAGGTTGTTCGTGCGCCGCAGATCGAACTCGATGGTCGCGCCCTTGGTGGTCGTGAAGTCCACGTTGTAGTAAGAGTTGTGGACCGGAATACCGGAGGGAAGCGAACGGATCTGAATCTTGTTGTTCTGCGTGCGGTAGAAACCGGAGAGCTGGAGGGCGGCCCGGGCGCCGAGGCGCTGGCGGAAGCCCAGCTCGTACTGCGTGGTGGTTTCCGGTTTCAGGTTCGGGTTGGAGATGTACTCGTTGCCGAGGCCCACGTACGTCTGCGGCGGCACGAAGGCTTCTTCGGAAGGCCGCTGCGTCAGTACGTTGTAGCTGGCGAAGAACAGCGCCTGGTCGGTCACCGGGAAGCTCACGCCGATGCGCGGCATGAAGGTAACCTGCGGCTTGTAGTCCTTGAAGATCGACGTGAACTTCGCCTGCGTATCCCTGGACACGGTGCCCATCGGGCCGAGCACGTCGAAGCTGGAGCGCTGCCCTTCGGTATCGTAGAAGTTGCCGTCGAGGTCGCGGTAGCCGATCGGCGCATTGGTCGGGTTGCCGTCGGGGAAGTAGACCGCAAAATCCTCACCGATGTTGCCGGGCCGGTTGGCAATGGCGTTGGCCCGTACAATCGGCACGGCGGCGTACGGATCGCGAAGGACGAGCGTGTTGTTGTCGAACACGTCCACGCGCAGGCCCAGGTTGATGATCAGGTCCCTGAACTCGATCTTGTCCTGGATGTAGCCGGCGTAATAGATCGGTT
Source organism: uncultured bacterium (assembly GCA_965365445.1). Taxonomy (GTDB): domain Bacteria; phylum Bacteroidota; class Rhodothermia; order Rhodothermales; family DASSAV01; genus CBDUBS01. The sequence goes on from CBDUBS010000017.1 coordinate 21,338, forward strand.
TATGCGGAGCGATGTTGAGCGTGTTGGCGCCCGCCGTGCCGCCGCTGAGGATGTATTCCGCGAAGCTCTCGATATCGTCCTCGTCGGTTTCCTTCAGGCCGTATATGTCGTAGCCGTAGGTTTCGCCGGAGCGGAACGACGACTCGACCACTTTGGCCGGCAGATCGCCCCAGGAGTTGACCGGGGTTTCGGTGGCCGTTTCCTGCTTGCCGTCGCTGAAGTAGCGCGCCAGCGAGCCGGCCAGCACGTCGTACTGGCGCCAGGTGCGCTGCTCGTACTCGCCGCCGAACTCGATCTGGTGGATGCCGATCTGCGTGGTGGCGTTGGCGTTGAGCCGGAACTGCTGCCGGTGGAACTTGATGTACTCGGAGATCATGGAACCGGGAACGGCGAACATCGAGTACACGCCCGAACCCGAGGGGAACGAGCCGTCCACGTATTGCGGCTGGTAGCGCGCCGCCGCGCCGGCGCCGGAGAGCTGCCAGTAGTTGCGCACGACCGCGTTGGTTTCGTAGGCCGGCGTCTGGCTGACGACGTTGCCGTTGGCGTCGAGCACCACCCCGTCGGCGTCGCCGTAGAACAGGGCGTCCTCCACATCCTTGGAGAAGCCGTTCGGATACGTCCAGCCCTTGTAGTCGTTGTAGTTTACCCCGACCTCGTAGAACGTGGAGTTGGAGAGGTACTGCCGCCACGTTCCAAAGGCGCGCCACGTATTGCGGTCCGAGTTATAGAACCGGTCGCGGTTGTACAGCGAGCGCGAGTAGTTGAACAGATCGTCCTGGCTGGTTTCGTACGCGCCGCCGACCCGCAGGTTGACGGACTGGACGGGCGTGAGCGTCAGGTTGCCGTTCAGGTTCAACCGGCGGTAGGGGAAGTCCTTGTTGGCCCGCGACTCGAACCGGTCGGCCGTAAACAGATCCGTTGCAAAGCGCGGGGTGTGGTCGGCCACGTGCTGGTCGGCCGCAAGCAACTGCCGGGCCGCAAGCAGCGAGTCCAGCGAGGCTTCCGAGAAGCCGGGGCGGATGTCCGTCGGGAAGGGGATGTAAGAGACATCCGGCTTGCCGTCCTTATTGGCATCGGGGCCTTCCACCTGGAGCACCTGCGGATTCTGCCAGAGCTGCGCGTAGGCGTCATCCGAAAGCTGCAAAATGTTTTTCGCGAAGGGGTCGGTATCCTCCATCATCAGGCCTTCCGCCGAGATGAAGAAGCTCGCCTTGCGCGGCGCGATGGGTCCGCCGATGGAGATCGAGCCGAGGTTGTAGCCGTAGGAATCCAGTACCTGTGAGCTGAGCGCCTCGATGGTGCCGAAAAAGCCGCGCTGCGACGTTCCGGTTTTGGTCGTCACCGAAATGATGCCGCCCATGGCGTCGCCGTAGCGAGCCGGGATGGCGCCGATCAGCATTTCCTGCTCCTGGATGGCCTGTTGGGGCACGGCCAGCGCGCCGACCACCTTGACGCCGTCCACGTAGTAGGCCACTTCCTGCTCGCGGCCGCCGCGGACGAACAGGCTCGATGAACCCTCGTTCGCCACGACACCGCTTTGCAAGGCCGCTACGTTGGCCACGCCGCGAATCGGCAGGTTCTCGATTTCCTCACCCGTGACGACCCTCGGCGCACCGATGGCGTCTTTCTGAATGAGAGGGCGTTCGTACTCGACGACGATTTCGTTGAGTTCGACGCCCGGCGAGAGCGTGAAGTTGAGTTCGCGGGTGTACCCGGCGTTGATTTCAACGTTCTGGACCGTCTGGGGCTGGAACCCCACGAAGGACGCCTGTACGTCGTATTCGCCGACAGGAACACCGATGATGAAGTAATTCCCTTCCACATCCGTGATGGTGCCGAGCTGGGTGCCCAGCAGCAACACGTTGGCGCCGGGCAACGGCTCGCCCGTAGACCCATCCAGGATGCGTCCGGAGAGCTTGCCGGTATTCTGCGCCTGGACCAACACGGGTGTGGCCAGCAGCAAGAGTACAAGCGTACCCCAATAGCGTAACATATGCTACCTCCTCTGATGATGTGATGTATGGCGGAGAGCCTTTGACGAGAAGGATCGGAGACTCTCCAGAAGTACCGGAGCAGAGGCGCTTCGGCACATCGGCAATCGTACGGCTGAAAGAAAAGCTTTACCCCGAGGGGGCAAGCTTACAGTAGGCGGCTTTCGGTCTGCTTTTCCCGGCGGCGGTGCAGGGCGTGGGGTCCTTGCAGGGCCGCCCGATGGGCAAGGCAGGTGGGGTTAAAAGCTGTAACTGTTTTCCGCAGTCCGGTTGCCTTTTCTTCTTTCTTTTTGGTTTGTTTCCTAAACAAATACTGTGGTGGGCAAAAATATAGCCGACCTTCGCTTTTGTCAAGGCACTGATTTTGCCCCGCCTGAATGACGATATCCCGGCTGAGCCCCTTGCGGGCTTATAAAGTAAGACCTGCAACAGCGATGGTTCTATGAATTGTAAACCAAGCAAAGCCCTTCCTTAGCTGCTAAGGTAGGGCCTCGGGAAGGGAAGGATAAAAAATATCGCTTCCACCTGACGAAATGGCGGCTTGAACGGACCGCACGTTGGCCGGGAGGGACGCCAGGGCCCCCGCAGACCCCAATGCCGGGTGGAAGGGCAAAAAGAATTACACGCTTACGGATCGGATCTTTTCCACGCCCTGGATGGCTCCGATCCGGGCGAGCACCTCGTCGGGGGGTTGCTCGTCCACGCTGATTACCGTAAGGGCCATCGAGCCCTTTTCCGTCCGGCCCAGGGCAAGGGCGCCGATATTGATTCCGGCTTCCGCAAGCACCGACGAAACCGAAGCCAGCATACCGGGCCGGTCGACGTTTTTGTAGAACAGCAAAAAGCCCTCCGGCGCTACTTCCAGCGAGTACTCGTTGAGTTGCACCAGCCGGCTTTCGTTCTCTCCGAAAAGGGTGCCGGCAGCCAGGTATTTCTCCCCCTCGGACTTCACACTGACCTCGATCAGGTTGGTATACGTGCCGGTTTCGGTATCGCGCTGCTCCTCGATGCGCAGGCCCATTTCCTCGGCCAGAATCGGCGCATTGATGAGGTTGACAGGGCCGCTTCGCCACAGGCTGAGCAGTCCCTTCAGGGCCGAAATGGTCAACACCTCGGCGTAGCGGCGCGGAACCTCGCCGCGGCAGCGGACGCTTACGCTGCGCACGTTTCCCTCGATGACCTGTCCGACGAGCCGGCCCAACTTTTCTGCCAGCACGAGGTACGGCTGCACCTCGCGCTGGGCGGCCATTTTGATGGCCGCGCCGTTGACGGGGGTGAGCACGGGCTTGCCCTGTATGGCCATAATGACCTGCTCCGTAATCTGCCGGGCCACCTTTTCCTGCGCTTCTTCGGTAGAAGCCGCTATGTGCGGCGTCGCCACGACGTTCGGATGCTGGATGAGGCGCTCCAGCGCGGCCGGAGGCGGCTCTTTCGAGTAAACGTCCAGGGCCGCCCCGCCGCATTGCCCGCTTTCGAGGGCTTCCAGCAGGGCGTCCTCGTCCACGATGCCGCCCCGGGCGCAATTGACCACCCGGACGCCCGGCTTGCATTTCGCCAGGGTAGCCCGGTTGAGCAGCCCCCGCGTGGCATCGTTCAACGGCGTATGGAACGTGATGAAGTCGCTTTCGGCGTAGATGGCATCCAGCGGAACAAGCCGGATACCCATCCGCTCAGCCGCTTCCGGCGAGAGCATCGGGTCGTAGCCGAGGAGCGTCATCCCGAAGCTTTTCATGCGTTCGGCCACCGTCCGCCCGATCTTGCCGATGCCCACGATGCCGAGCGTTTTCTCGAACACCTCCGATCCGGTAAACGTTTTCCGGTCCCACTTGCCGGCCCGCAGCGAAGCATTGGCCTGCGGAATCCGCCGGGAGAGGCTGAGCAGCATGGCGCAGGTATGCTCCGCGGTGGAAATGGTGTTGCCGTCCGGCGCGTTGATGACCAGCACGCCCCGGCGCGTGGCGGCCTCCAGATCGACGTTGTCCACGCCCACGCCGGCCCGGCCGATTACGACGAGGCGCTCGCTCGCTTCGATGAGATCGGCGGTGATCTGCGTACCGCTGCGTATGACCCATCCGTCGGCCTGCCGCACGATGCTCCGTAATTCCTCGTGGCTGCGTTTAACCTGCACGTCGGCACGGATGCCGTTGCGTTCCAGCATGTCGATGCAAACCGGATCGACGGGGTCGGTAATCAGAACGGTTGGGGCCATGTTCGGAAAAGGGTTGATATCCGCCGGGAACGCGCGTGCCGCTATAAGGGGGCGGGGTGGTTCACTACAAGTAAGTCCAAACGGAAGATTAGAATAAGAAACGAAAAGAAGAAGTGAATACGGGTCGAAAATACTTAACGCCGGCCCGCGTGCAGGTCGATCCACTCCCACAGTTCTTCTCGCCCGCGCTTTTCGGTCGAAGAAGAGAGGACGATGGGCACCTCCATCCCGAATCCCGCCAGCGTTTTTCGGACCTGAGCCGCACTTTTCGGGAGGGTGTTGGCGGAAAGTTTATCGGTTTTCGTCAGGACGATAAGGTAAGCCACCGAACGGCCTTTCATGAGCTGCATCACGTCCTCGTCGAGCGCCGTGGGAGCGTGGCGGGCATCGACCAGGTGGAAAGCCGCCCGGAGTTGCGGGCGTTCCGTCAGGTACCGGCCGATGAACCGGCCCCAGCGCTCGCGCTCGGACCGGGCCGTTTTGGCATATCCGAAGCCCGGGACGTCTACCAGGTACAGGCCGTCCTGCACGAGGTAATAATTGAATTGCCGGGTCTTGCCGGGGGTGCCGCTCGTGTGGGCTAGCGCCTTGCGTCCGACGAGCATGTTGAGCAGCGAGCTTTTGCCTACGTTGGACCGCCCGATGAACGCCACCTCAGGGAGTTCCCCCTCCGGCAGGTCGCTCCAACTTGCCGCCCCGCGCACGAACCGTACATCGTCGGCATTCATAGGGGTTCAGGCTACCTGATGAAGCTGCTGCCTGACGGTCTCTCCGATGAGCGCCGGGTTCTTTACGATAACGGCTCCGGCCGCTTCGAGGGCCTCGAACTTGTCGGCGGCCGTGCCTTTGCCTCCCGAGATGATGGCTCCGGCATGGCCCATGCGCCGCCCCGCCGGGGCGGTGGCTCCGGCAATGAAGGCTACCACGGGTTTCCGGACGTGCTCGCGGATGTAGGCGGCCGCTTCTTCCTCGGCGGAGCCGCCGATCTCGCCGATCATGACGACCGCCTCCGTTTCGGGATCGTTCTCGAACAGCTCGAGCGCGTCGACGAACCGGGTGCCGATGATCGGGTCGCCCCCGATGCCTACGGCTGTGCTCTGGCCGAGCCCCACGCGCGTCAGTTGATCCACGGTTTCGTACGTGAGCGTCCCGGAACGCGAGATAACCCCGACCGAGCCCGGGCTGAAAATCCGGGCCGGCATGATGCCCACTTTCGCCTGACCGGGAGTAATGACGCCGGGGCAATTCGGCCCTATGAGCCGGGCGCCCCGCGTCGCTACCTGATGGTAAGCCGGTATCATGTCCTCCGTCGGGATGCCTTCCGTAATGCAGACGATGAGCCCGATGCCTGCGTCTACACTCTCCAGAATTGCATCGGCCGCAAAGGGAGGCGGTACGAAAATGATAGACGTGTCGGCCCCTTCGTTCTCGACGGCTTCCCTGACCGTGTTGAACACGGGGCGGTCGAGGTGCTTGCGGCCTCCCTTGCCGGGAGTGACGCCCGCCACCAGCGGGGTGCCGTAGGCTATCATCTGCTCGGAATGAAAGGTTCCTTCCTTTCCGGTAAATCCCTGAACGACGAGGCGGGTCTGGTTGTCAACGAGAATGCTCATACCCTGTGTGGGCTATGGAACGAATGAGAAGGCGATCCGGGCGCGACAGGGCGCCCGGCCCGGTAAGCTACACCATTTCCACCGGACGATGGAGCGTTTTTCCGACACGAAGCAGTAACGCTTCCTCGAAAGGACGGCCCAGAAGCTGCACGCCCACCGGCAGGTGCGGCGCTTCCGGGTGGCGACCCGCGGGCACGACGAGTCCGGGAATACCGGCGAGATTGGCCGTGACCGTATAGACGTCTCCCAGATACATCTCCAGCGGATCATCTATTTTGCTGCCCAGCTTGAACCCGGGCGTCGGCGTGGCCGGAGTGAGCAGCACGTCCACTTTTTCGAAAGCCCGGTCGAAATCCCGGCGGATCAGGGACCGCACCCGCTGGGCTTTGCCGTAGTAGGCTTCGTAGTACCCCGCCGAAAGTACGTACGTGCCCAGCATGATGCGCCGCTTGACCTCCTCCCCGAACCCTTCGGTGCGCGAGTGCGCATAAAGACGCCGTAGCACCGAATCCTGCGACTCGATGCGGCGGCGCAACGCGGCCGCTTTTTCCAGATCCCCGGAGCCCGTTGCGGCCGCACAGGCCGCCTCCAGATCCCGCTTTTCTTCCATCAGGGTACGGCGGACCTCGTTCTGGTCCGCGCGGTAGCCGTACCGCACGCCGTCGTAGCGGGCCAGGTTGCTCGACGCTTCGGCGGTTGCAAGGATATAGTACGTCGCGATGCCGTATTCGGTATGAGGCAGGCTCACTTCTTCTATCCGCGCCCCTGCCCGTTGCAGCACCTCGACTTCGTTCTCCAGCATGGCCCTGATTCCGGAATCGAGCCCCTCGGCGAAATATTCCTTCGGCAACCCGACCCGGAGACCTTCTACCGATCCCTTGCTTTCCTCGACGTAGTCGGGTACCGGCACCGGGGCGCTGGTCGAATCCGAGGGGTCCTCCCCGGCGATGGCCCCCAGGATGAGCGCCGCATCCTCGACGGAATGGGCGAACGGGCCGATGGAGTCGAACGACGAGGCATACGCCACCAGGCCGTAGCGGCTGACGCGGCCGTAGGTCGGTTTCAGACCCACCACCCCGCAGAACGCGGCCGGCTGGCGGATGGAGCCCCCTGTATCCGATCCGAGCGAGGCGTGGCACATCCCGGCGGCGACTACGGCCGCCGACCCACCGGAGGACCCACCGGGCACGTATTTCAGATGGTGCGGATTACGAACCGGCCCGAAATACGAGCTCTCGTTGGAGGAGCCCATGGCAAACTCGTCGCAGTTCGTCTTGCCGATGACGGTAGCGCCGGCGGCCTCGAGCCGCTCGACGGCGGTGGCATCGTAGAGCGAACGGAACCCTTCAAGGATATGCGATCCGCACGTTACCTGCCTCCCCCGCATACAGATGACGTCTTTGATCCCGACGACCAGTCCGGCCAGCGGAAGGCTTTCACCTGCTTTCAACCGGGCGTCCAGATCGCGGGCGCGGTGGAGAGCGCCCTCCCGGTAGACCTCCAGAAACCCGTTTATCCGACCGTTTTCCTGATCGATCCGTTGCAGAAATGCGGTAACCAGATCCTCGCAGCGAATCTCACCGTGATCGAGGGCGCGGCGTGCCTCGACGAAGGTGCGCAATACCATGACGTGTTATGGGACGAAGGTGGAAAAGGACCGCCGCGGCCTGACCGTCGGCAACGACTCGCAAGGTACGACCGGCCGGACCATAGTTGCACCCTCGCCGACCGCTTACCTGCGCTCCTCCCGGGGCGGCTCGACGGGCTGCGCTTCCCGGTGGGGCGCGTCGTAGGCGCCGGCCGGGGGCCTCGGCGGGTCCAGACGCGCCGGGGGCTCCGGGTCGTCCTTCGTCATCCCGGAGGTGGCGTCCTTGAACTCCCGAATGCCCTTACCCAGCCCCCGGGCGATCTCAGGGATACGCTTGGCCCCGAAGAGAATCACCACCACGAAAAAAATGATCATCAATTCCTGCCAGCCGAGACCCATATATCCACCTCTGAGGGGCTTACCAAACGTTTTCCTGCAAGCACCGACAACCTGTCGGCTTATGCGAAACGTATGGGGCCGGGTGGTGTTCCATGCGGTCCGCTGCTGCCTGTCTCCGCCGGAGGATTCCGGAAATATTTACGCATCCTCCCTTGAACTCCGGCCCGGCTGCCGTAAACTTCGTACGAAAAAGCCGTATGTCCCTCTCTTCCAACGGCGCATCCCTCACGCGGGATACCCTCCTTTCCTGGCCGAAGGCCGAGTTGCACTGCCATCTCGACGGCTCGCTTCGCCTGGCCACCATGATCGACCTGGCCCGGTTGCAGGGTAAAACGGCCCTGCTACCCTCGGACCACGCTGAAGGACTCGAAACCATCCTCCGGCAGGTAGACGGTTCCGCCACGCTCGAAGCGTACCTCGCCTGGTTCCGGTATACCATTCCCCTGATGCAAACCCCGGAGGCACTCCGCCGAGTGGCCTACGAGTTAGCAGAGGACAACGCGCGCGAGAACGTCCGCTACCTGGAAGTGCGGTACGGACCCGTACTCCATACCGAAGAAGGCCTGAGCCTGGAAGCCGTCAACGAAGCGGTGCTTGACGGACTGAAAGCCGCCGAGCGGGATTGCGGCATCCGGACGGCGGTCATCGTATGCGGGTTGCGAGACCGGTTCGAGAGCGCTTCGCTTCGGCAGGCGGAACTGGCCGTATCCTACCGAAACAGAGGCGTCGTCGCGTTCGACCTGGCCGGCGGCGAAGCGGGCCACCCCCCGAAACACCACCTCCACGCGTTTTACTATGCCCGCAATCACCTGCTCAACCTGACGGTCCATGCCGGGGAGTCATGGGGCCCCGATTCGATTCATCAGGCCCTGTTTTTCTGCGGGGCCCATCGTATCGGGCACGGTACATCGCTTTTTCAGGACCCCGAGCTGATGCAGTATTTCGTGGATCACCAGATCCCGCTGGAAGTTTGCCCCACGAGCAACGTGCAGACCCATGTGGTCGAGAGCCTGGAAACGCATCCGCTCCGGTTGTATGCAGAGGCAGGCATCCCGGTGACGATCAACACCGACAACCGCCTGTTCAGCCGTACGAGCGTCACCGAAGAACTCTGGCGGGTGCACACACAAACCGGGCTCGACGCGCCGGCCCTGCGGAATATCGTTCTGAACGGCTTCCGGGCGGCCTTCCTCCCGTGGGATGAAAAACAGGAGATCATCCGTACCGTTTCAACGGAGCTTCCGGAAGCCGTAAATTCCTGACGCCTGTTCAGCGTATCCGGAGCACCCCATGACCACGATCTCTATCCGGCAAACCCGACGGGTTTCCGGCGCCGTCCATCTGCCTGCGGATAAATCCATCGCACACCGGGCGGCGCTGCTTTCGGCGCTGGCGGAGGGTGCGTCTCGCATCGAGAACTACCCGGCCTCGGCCGACCCGCAATCGACCCTTTCCTGTCTCCGGCAGCTGGGCGTTTCCATCGTCGAACGCGGCGGCGTCCTGGAAGTCACGGGACGAGGGAAACAGGGACTTTCCGCCCCGGCCGAGCCGATTGATTGCGGCAACTCCGGCACCACCATGCGCCTTTTAGCCGGCATCCTCGCCGGGCAGCCGTTCGATTCCGAGCTCGTGGGGGATGCTTCGCTGAGCAGTCGCCCCATGGGCCGCGCGGCAGACCCGCTGCGGCAGATGGGCGCACATGTCGAACTCACCGACGGCCATGCCCCGATAACCATCCGGGGCGGCCGGGCTCTGAAGGGTATCACCTACCCCCTGCCCGTGCCCTCCGCCCAGATCAAGTCGTGCGTGCTACTGGCCGGCCTGTATGCCGGGGGCGAAACCACCGTCATTGAAACCGTGCCCTCGCGCGATCATACGGAACGGATGCTCGGGCTGGATACGGTCGAGATCGGCCCGGAGCGCAGGCTGACCATCAGCCGCGCGCATCAGATCCCCGCGCGTACCTGGATCGTTCCGCGCGACTTTTCGGCGGCCGCCTTCTTCCTCGTGGCGGGGTCCATCGCCGGCGAAGGCCGCCTCGTGCTTCCCGATGTCGGGCTCAACCCTACCCGCACGGCGCTGCTCGACGTACTGCGAGCCATGGGCGCCCGGATTCACGTCACGGAGGAACGCGTCGTTGGCGGCGAGCCCATCGGCACACTGACGGTCCTCCCCTCGGAGATGTACGGGGTACGGGTAGGCGGCGCTCTCATCCCGAATCTGATCGATGAAATCCCCGTGCTTGCCGTGGCGGCGGCTTTTGCCCGTGGGCGCACCGAAATCCGGGATGCCGCGGAGCTTCGCGTCAAGGAAACCGACCGCATTGCCGCCATGGCCCGGAACCTCGAAACGCTCGGCGCCGATGTGGACGTTTTCGACGACGGTCTGGCGGTAACCGGGGGCCGAACACTTATCGGAGCGACTGTGGACAGCTACGGCGACCACCGCATTGCTATGGCGATGGCTGTGGCCGGTCTGGGAGCCGACGGCGAAACCGTGATCGAAG
>CBDUBS010000018.1:0-31000 GCA_965365445.1 uncultured bacterium
GCTCAACTCGCGGAAAGCCTTCCGGCGGGGTTAATCCATCTCGGGCAAATGGTGACGGCGGTTGAACCGAAGGCTGTGGTGCTGGAAGGAGGGAAGCGGATGGAGGCCGAGGCTGTGGTCGTCGCTGTAGAGGCCCCGGAAGCGGCGGCCCTGGTCGAAGAGGTACCCGATGTGGATTCGCGAGCGGTGACGTGCTTGTATTACGCCGCAGCCGAAGCGCCCCTGAAAGACCCGATCCTGGTGTTGAACGGAGACGGCAACGGACCGATCAACAACCTGGCAGTGATGACCAATGTATCTCCGGCCTATTCCCCCGACGACCGGGCGTTGATTGCCGTGGCCGTGCTCGGAAACCCGATGCAGGCCGACGCCGATCTCGAAACCAGTGTCCGGGCGCAGCTTCGCAGCTGGTTCGGGCACACCGTTCGGGAGTGGAACCATCTCAGGACCTACCGCATTCCCTACGCTCTGCCGGATCAGAAACCGCCATTCCTTACTCCGCCCCGGCAGCCCGCCCGGTTGAGAAACGGGCTGTACGTCTGCGGAGATTATCGCCGTACGGCCTCGATCAACGGGGCAATGGCATCGGGCCTCGACGCAGCGCAGGCGATTATGGACGACCTTCAGGCAAGGCAATCGTAAAAAAATGCAACCCAACCCCAACCTGTCCGATACGCTCCCGGATGCAGGCCACCGGCGCGAGCGGTACGAAAAGGTCCTGAAGCGCATAGCCGCACTGCTGGACGGCGAAAACGACTGGATAGCGGGCATGGCCACGGTAGCGTGCGAGCTGCACGGGGCGTTCGAGTCCTTTCACTGGACGGGCTTTTACCGGGCGGTCGGTCCAGGCCTGCTGGTGGTAGGCCCCTACCAGGGAGGACACGGGTGCTTGCGGATCCCGTTCGAGCGGGGTGTTTGCGGCGCGGCGGCACGAACCGGCCTGACGCAACGGGTACCCGACGTTGCCTCATTTCCGGGGCACATTGCCTGTTCCTCCAGTACGCGCTCCGAAATCGTCGTGCCGGTGACAACACCGGAAGGGGGCCTGCTCGGGGTTCTGGATGTTGACTCGGACCACCCGGCGGCGTTCGACGAACTGGATCAGGAAATGCTGGAACGTTTGTGCCGCCGGCTCGGCGAGCAGTTTGCCCATGCCTGCGTGATCGCATAACACCCGAGCCTACTCGATGCCCAGCCGGGCTATGGCATCGTTGACGAGAGCTTCGGCCTGCTCCGCGGATGCGGATTCGGAGTAGATGCGAAGGACGGGTTCGGTGCCGGAAGGCCGGACGAGCACCCAGCCTGCTTCCGTTTTCAGCTTGTACCCGTCCAGGGTTTCGACGCTGAGGACGGACCGGCCGGCAACGGACGTAATTCCGTTCCCTTTGAGCAAAGCGAGGGCCTCGTTCTTTTTTTCCGGCGTAGTGTGCACGTCCTTCCGGAAGTAAAAATGGGGCCCGAACTCGTCGTGCAACGCACGGACGAGAGCGGAGAGCGGTTTCCCGCTCTTGACGATCATTTCGACGAAGAGCAGGCCGATGTACAGACCGTCGCGCTCCGGGAGGTGGCCTTTAACCGCGATGCCGCCCGATTCTTCGCCGCCGATCAGTACGTCGGAGCCGACCATACGGGAGCCGATGTACTTGAACCCGATAGGGGTAGTTTCGAGGAGCAACCCGTAGCGCCCGGCCATTTTATCGAGCATGTCGGTGGTGGAAAACGTCTTGATGACGCTGCCCGTGAGGCCTCTGTCGCAATGGAGATACTTCAACAACAGGGAAAGCATCTGGTGGGAATCCACGAACCGACCGGTTTCATCCACCATGCCGATGCGGTCGGCATCGCCGTCGTTGGCGAGGCCGGCGGCGCAGCCTTCCCGGACGACAACGGAGGAAAGCTCGGCCAGGTTGCGCTCGATGGGCTCCGGGGCCTGTCCGTGGAATCCCGGGTTCCAATCGTTACGCACCGCAACGACCCGGTCGGCGCCCAGCAATTCGGCCACGGCGCCCTTTCCGGCCCCGAACATGGCATCGTGAGCCACCCGGATACCGGAATGCCGTATCGCATCCAGATCGAGGCGGGTGCGCAGCCATGAAAGGTATTCCCCCCGGATGTCACGGAGTTCGATGCCTTCTCCCCGAATCAGTTCGTCCATCGGTAGTATGGGGCGCGCATCGTCCTTCGCGTACAACTCGCCCTCCACGGCAGCAATCATTTCAGGTGAGGCGGGGCCGCCGAAATCCGCTTTGAGTTTGAAACCGTTGTACTGCGGGGGGTTGTGGCTGGCCGTGATAACGACGCCGGCGTTGCAACCGAACGTGCGTGTGGCCCAGCTCACAGCGGGTGTAGGCGTAACACCGTCGGCCAGAAACACGCGAACCCCGTAGGAAGCAAGGATGCGGGCGGTGTAGCCGGCAAATTCCGGACTCAGGAAACGTGTGTCGTAGCCGATCGCAACGCGCGATGAAGGCCCGTACGTATTCCGAAGCCAGCGCGCCGTAGCGCGACTGACGATTTCCAGATTGGCAAACGTGTAATCCTGGGCAATTACGGCACGCCAGCCGTCCGTGCCGAACGCAATTATTGGCATGAGGCGAATGGATTCATTCCATGATAGAAAGCGGGAAGATACTGCACGGCTCGGGCGTTTCGAACTTCCTTTTGACGCCGGCAGGGCCGGCCTTCGACGCCGGGGAGATCGGCCCCGACGGCCGGAAAGGAAATCCGGTCGAACCCCCATCCGTACCGAGCCGCTTTGAAGAGGGCGGCCCGACCTGTTTCTTCATCAGGCGGGCTTTGCCCGGCCGGAGTTCATCAACTCGCGAGCGCTTTCGAGCGCGGCTTCAGTTACCTGCGGGCCGGAAATGAGTGAGGCGATTTGCGCAGCCCGCTCCTCCTCCTCCAGCATTCGGATGCGTGTTTTGGTTCTTCCGTCCTCGATGTGCTTGACGACGGAGAAGTGGCGGTCCCCGAGCGCAGCAATCTGAGGGAGGTGCGTAATGGCGATGATCTGGTGGAAGCGGGCCAGTTCGTGCATGCTTTCACCCACCTTGCGGGCGATCACACCGGAAATACCCGTATCGATCTCATCGAACACGAGGATGGGCAGGCGCTCGCTTCGGGCGAGCACGGATTTCAGGGCCAGCATGATGCGGCTCACTTCGCCGCCGGAGGCGATACGGGCGAGGGGTTTGAGGGCCTCGCCGGGGTTGGCCGAGATGTAAAACACGACCCGGTCCATTCCGGTCGGGAAAGCGGCCAGCCGTACGGAGCCGGGCTCCGAGGGCGCGATCCACCCGTCAGCGGCTTCTTCGATACCAAAATGAACCTCAAAGCGGCTTTGGGCCATGCCCAGGCGGGCGAGCTCGGCGACGATAGATTGCTCCAGGCGGAGGGCCGCCTCCCGGCGCTCGGCCGAGAGTGCGCGAGCCGCTGCGGATAACGTAACCCGGGCGGCCTCTATTTGCTCGGTGAGGCGGTTTATGGAACCTTCGAAGTCAGATGCGAGGTCATAAACGGCGCCGATCTCCTTGCGGTGTTCCAGGACCGCCTCCAGCGTGCCACCGTACTTTCGCTTGAGCAGTTCGAGCTCGCCGAGCCGGTTCCGGATTTCCTCCAGACGCTCCGGATTGAATTCGATGCGCGCGTTGTAATCCTGAAGGAGCTTGGCCGTTTCGGATACGACGATGCGTGCGGAGTCGATTTCGGCGTGGGCTTCCTCGAAAACCGGATCGATGCGCAGCAGGTCGGCGAGCTCGTTTCGGGTCAGGACGAGCGCATCGTGAACGGCCCCATCCGACTCGTAAAGCAAACCGTACAGCCGCGCGGTAACCTCGAAGAGCTGTTCCGCGTTTTCGAGCACGCGGCGCTCTGCTTCCAGTTCTTCTTCCTCTCCCTGCCGGGGGCTTACCTGGTCGATCTCCTCGATCTGGAACGCGTAAAGTTCTTTCTGGCGGCGCAGCTCCTGCTCGCGCGCCATCAGCGTTCTCCGACGGCGCACGAGCTCCTCGACAGCGGCGTACCGGACCTGGTATGCAGCCAGGGATGGGCCCAGCGAACCGTAGTTATCGAGCAAACCGATGTGGGTTTCGGAGCGAAGCAGGGACTGGTGTTCGTGCTGGCCGTGCAGATCGATGAGAAGCGAGGTGACGTCGCGCAGAAGTTGGGCCGTGGCGGGGGAGTCGTTGATGAACGCGCGGCTCTGGGCAGCGCCGATCTCCCGGCGGAGAATGATGAGCGGCTGCGGCTCGATCTCGTTTTCCTCCAGCAACGTGCGAAGCACCGGCGAATCGAGCTCGTCGAACACACCTTCGATGACGGCTTTCCGGGCGCCGGTGCGCAGGGCTTCGGTGGATGCCCGTTCACCGAGGATCATCTTCAGAGCGCCGATGAGAATGGACTTGCCCGCACCGGTTTCGCCGGTGATGATGTTCAGGCCCGGCCCGAACTCGACTTCGAGCTCTTCGATGAGGGCGTAATCACGAATGTAGATCGATCGGAGCATACGGCCGGAAAACGGTGGCGGGCCGGACTGACAAGGAGTGCCGAAAACGCCCTTCCCCCGTCGGAAAAGGGCGTTCGTCGACAGGAATGATACGGCATAGGCGCAAGCCTGTACAATCAGGCCAGACCTCGTCCGTGGCAGTGTTTATACTTTTTCCCGCTCCCGCAGGGGCAGGGCTCGTTGCGCCCGACGCGGTCCGAGACGACGACCGGTTGCTGCTTCACGGTAGGGTCGCGCTGGGCCGCCCCTACGGCGTTCCCTCCACCTACGTTGACGCCGTAAGACGGATCGGATGACTCGTGCTCGGTGCGGGCGCGATTGGGGTCCAGGCGACGGCGCGGCGCGGCGGACGCCCGGCGAGACGAACCCCCTACGAGGGGCCCCGATTTCATGACGAGGGAGACCACTTCCTGATTGATGGTTTCCATCATCTCCGCGAAAAGCTTGTACGCTTCCATCTTGTATTCGACGAGCGGATCGCGCTGGCCGTACGCTCTCAGGTGAATGCCTTCCTTGACCTCATCCAGGTCGCGGAGGTGCTCGGTCCACCGTTCATCGATCGTGGAAAGCATCGCGACGCGTTCGAGGGCATCGTTCACTTCCTCGCCGTGAGTTTCCACGGCGTCACCGACGCGCACCGCAACCCGGAGCAGGCGACGGCCGTCGGTAAAGTCCACCACAACCCTTTCCGGCTTGTGCTCGGCGTCGCCGTCGAGAATTTGCCGGACGGTATTGTAAAAGGGCCGGGCAAGGGCTTCGCGTTTGCGGTTCAGGAAATCGACCGCCTTCTCGGTAATGTCATCCGCCAGGCCGTCTTCGCCGAGACGGACGAAGCGTTCCCGCTCGATCTCATAGTCGAAGGCCATGGTGCGCAGCAACTCTTCGCGCATTTCCTCGAGGTTGCCGTCGCCGTAATGCTTTTTTACGATGGCCGCCACCACGTCCTGCACCATTTCGAGAATGTCGCCGTGCAGGCGTTCGCCTTTCAGGGCGTGCATACGACGGTCGTAGATGACCTGGCGCTGGGCGTTGAGTACGTCGTCGTACTCGAGCTGGCGCTTCCGGATGGCGAAGTTGTTCTGCTCGACCTTCTTCTGCGCCCGCTCGATGCTCTTGTTGATCCACGGGTGCGTAATGACGGCCCCGTCCTCCAGCCCCAGTCGGTCCATCACGCGGGCCGTGCGGTCGGAGCCGAACAGGCGCATGAGTTCGTCTTCCAGAGAGACGTAAAACTGGCTTTCGCCGGGGTCGCCCTGACGGCCCGAGCGCCCACGAAGCTGAAGGTCGATGCGGCGGCTTTCGTGCCGCTCGGTGCCGAGGATGGCAAGGCCGCCAACCTCCCGGACGCCGGGCCCCAGCTTGATGTCGGTGCCGCGCCCGGCCATGTTGGTGGCAATGGTGACGGCCCCCTTCTGGCCGGCCTCGGCCACGATGAGCGCCTCGGTTTTGGCCCGGTCCCGGCGGGCGTTAAGCACGTTATGGGGTATGTTCTGCCGGGAAAGCATCCGGCTGAGGGTTTCCGAAACCTCAACCGACGTGGTGCCTACCAGGACGGGCTGGCCTTTGGTGTGGTACTCGACGATTTTATCGAGTACGGCGGCGTACTTGTCGCGCTTGGACTTGTAAACGAGGTCGTCGAGGTCCTTCCGAACGACGGGGCGATGGGTCGGGATGACCACCACGTCCATCTTATAGATTTTGTAAAACTCTTCCGCTTCCGTTTCCGCCGTACCCGTCATGCCGGCGAGTTTGGAGTACATACGGAAGTAGTTCTGCAGGGTGATGGTGGCGTACGTCTGCGTGGACGCCTCGATCTGTACGTTTTCCTTGGCTTCAATCGCCTGATGCAGTCCGTCTGAATACCGGCGGCCGGAGAGAACGCGCCCGGTATGCTCATCCACGATGAGCACCTTGCCCTCCTGCACGATGTACTCTACATCCTTTTCATACAGGGTATAGGCCCGCAGGAGTTGCTCGATGGCATGAAGGCGCTCGGCGCGGTCGGCGTACAGGTTATAGAGGTTGCGTTTGGCCTCCTCCATTTCCTTCTGAAGCACCCGGTGGTCGTTTTCGAGCTTGTTGGCCTTTTTTTCCTCGGTCAGGTCGTCGCGCGTTTCTATTTCCGACTCGAGGAGACGGTGCTTTTCCTTAAACTCCTGTTCAATACGAGCCACCCCTTCACCGAGGTCGGGCAGAACGAACAGGTCCACGTCTTCCCCTGCCGCACGGGAGGCGAACTCGCGCCCTTTATCGCTCATCTCGATGGCGTGGTTCTTCTCGTCCAGGGCGAAGTACAGCGCATCGTCCACGAACGGCATGTTCTTCGCGTTATCCTGAAGGTAGAAGAACTCCGTTTTCTGAAGGAGCTGGGCTACCCCCGGCTCACCGAGCAACTTGACGAGCTTCTTGTTGCGGGGAAAGCCCCGATGGGCGCGGAGCAAAGCCAGCCCGGCTTCGCTTTCCGCTTCGTTGGCCTGTTTCCGACTGCCTTCGGCCTCCAGCCGGTCGCGTTCCTGAAGTTTGCGCTCGGCCTCGGCAACCAGCCCGGCGACCAGTTTCTGCTGGGCATATACCAGCTTTTCGATGGGGGTTTTCAGCTCGGAAAACCGGTCGTCGCTGGCCTGCGGAATCGGACCGGAAATGATGAGCGGGGTGCGGGCTTCGTCCACGAGCACGGAGTCCACTTCGTCCACGATAGCAAAGTGATGGCCTCGCTGGACGAGCTGCTCCACTTCGGTTACGAACGAATTGTCCCGAAGGTAGTCGAACCCGAACTCGTTGTTGGTGCCGTAGCTGATGTCGGCAAGGTAAGCGCTGCGGCGCCCTTCGGAGTGGGGCTCGTACTTATCGATCACGTCGATGGTCAGGCCGTGGAATTGATATACGGGCCCCATCCACTCGGCATCGCGCTGAGCCAGGTACGGGTTCACCGTTACCAGGTGAACGCCGCGCCCGACAAGGGCGTTGAGATAAATAGGCGCAACGGCGACCAGCGTTTTGCCTTCGCCGGTTTTCATCTCCGATATTTTCCCTTCGTGCATCGCAATGCCGCCCAGGAGCTGCACGTCGAAGGGCACCATGTCCCACCGAATTTTCGTCCCTCCCGCAACCCATTCCTGGCCCACCAGGCGGCGGCACGTATCTTTGACGACGGCGAACGCCTCCGGCAAAATCTCATTCAGGGTCTGCTCGACGGTGTCGAGCCAATCTCCTTCGAGCGCGTCGAGCTCATCGTAGAGCGCCTGACGCTCCTTGAGGGAGAGCGGCGTCTCCGGAGGAGCCTGGCCGTCGCCCTCCGGCTCGGGCCGTGCGCCGCGCAACTCGGCGCGGATCTCCGCCTGCCGGGCTTCGATATCTGCAACGGACTCCCGTATGCGGGCTTTGAATTCGGCTGTTTTGGCCCGGAGTTCGTCGTCGGTAAGGCTCTCGTACTCCTCGGCGTATGTATTTATTTGCTGCACGATGGGCCAGTACCGTTTGATGTACCGTTCGTGCTTATCTCCAAACAACTTCTGCAAAAATTTCAACATGGCATTGCCGGCGGTATCTCGGGCCGGAATCTACGATAAGGCTCAGGGCAATCGCGCCGGGGTTCGGGAGCGCTTGCCGGCGAGCAAACATGGAGAACGAGTCACGGGGGCGTCCGGAGGCCGAAACTCCCGGCTCGTGTCACGCATCGGAAAGGGTTCCGTTCCAACCGCCCGGCCGGTGTACGGTGAGGAATCGGTGTGATCTACGGCGGATCGGGCCGGCCGTTACGTATGGTGGTCACCCCGGGTGTATACGTATCGGAAGCGGCACAGATGGATCCGCCGGTCGGAGGAGGCGTAGGAGGATGGAATGTCGCGAGACGTATCCGCTCCTCACCCTGCGTCGCTGACTCTCCCGGAACGGACCCGGAAGGAGAGATCATAGGCGACCATGCCGCCCATGTGCTATTCGGCCATACCCATGTCGTCAACACCGTTCGACCTGCGTTTCATCCGGTTCGTCTTTCTGCTCGGCCTGAGCCTGCTACCGGCGCTCGGACAGGGAGGGCAGGCCCAGCCGGGTCCGCTTACCGGCTTCCCGTTTTTGCGTATCGAGCCTTCGGCCCGTGCGGCGGCGCTCGGCGGCTCTTTTTCTGCGGTATACGGAGAGGACGTAAACGCCCTGTTTTACAACCCGGCGCTGCTCAACGAAACCATGCATGGGGCGGTGGCGCTTTCGTATCTGAACCATCTGAGCGACGTGAGCGCCGGATTCCTGGCCTACGGGCGGCATATCGAAGGGTTGGGCGCCCTGGGGATAGGCGTCCGGTATCTCGGCTGGGGCTCGCTTCAGGGGGCCGACGAGGCGGGCCAGGAAACCCGGACGTTCGGGGCGTCGGATGTGGCGCTGACGGTAGGGCTCGGGCGGGCGTACGGCGACCGGATTCGGTACGGCGTGAACGCTCACATTGTGTATTCGAGCATCGAGTCCTACTCGGCCTCGGCGTTGGCGGCGGATGTGGGCGTGCTGTATTACCTGGAAGGTCCACAACTGGGTCTGAGCGCTTCCGTGAACACGTTCGGCGCGGTGCTGGATTCGTACGGTGAGACGAAGGACGAACTGCCCCTGGACGTGCGGATCGGCCTGTCGAAGCGGCTGCGCCATCTGCCGTTGCTCCTGACGATGACGGCATACAACCTGAACGACCCGGGCAGTGCGGCGGGCGCCTCGGAAGGTGCGAGTCGGGCGCTACAGTTCTTGACGTTCGGCGCCGAGTTCCAGTTCAGCGAAGCGTTCCAGGTACGGCTCGGGTACAACCACCGGCGGCACGAAGCGCTGAAGGTACGCAACCGACTGGATGTAGCCGGCTTATCGGCAGGCTTCGGATTGAAGATCAGCCGGGTTCGTTTCGATTATGCATTCAATACGTGGTCCTCTTCGGGCGGCCTTCACCAGATAACCGTGGGGACAAAACTCTGATGTACATCCATCCTGCTTCCAGCGAGGTATACGCGCCATGAATAAAGTGCATTTCGCAGCAGCCGTTCTGTTTCTGGCAAGCCTGACCGCCGCGACGACCGGCTGCGGGCCTGCCGACCCGCTTACCGCGGAGAGCGAGTTTCCGGTAGACGGGCGGACCGTTAAGGTATCGGTTCGCGAGGGAGAGCAGGCGGCGGTCGAGGGGTTCCCGGTAACGCTGCGCTTCGTGCGGGTCGTGCAGGATAGCCGCTGCCCGAAGAATGCAACGTGTGTATGGATCGGTGAGGGAACGGTCGCAGTGGAGCTCGTATCCGGAAGCCGGAAAGAGTCGGCCGAACTCAAGATATCGGGTGCGGCAGGCCGGGAGGACGAAGCGGCCGCTCAACCGGTAGTCCTGCTCGGCTACCGTCTGGCGCTGCTGGAGCTTCAGCCCTATCCCGAAACGCCCCCCGCCCCGGCTTCCCGGGCAACGGCCGTAATCCGTATCGAACGGTAGGGAGAAGGCGCTTCATCCCTCCAGTTCCTTCAGATCATCCGGGTGGCTGTTCAGCAAACCCTGCCGGCGGAAATAAATCATCGTGGTATCGATCGTGCCGTGACGCATGCGCTGCTTCACTTCCTCGATGCTCATGCCGTCGTTGAGCCAGATGAGCGCGGCGGTGTGGGAGAGGCTGTGCGGACTGACGCCCCGGCGGGTAATCCCCGCTTCCTTCAGGATAGAGGCGATGCGGCTGCGCACCGACCGGGTGTTCAGGCGCTGCCCTTCCGAGCGGTGACCGTGGGATAGAAACAGCGGGTCGCCGGCGCGAATACGCCCGCGCGTATCCAGATACGTGCGAAGCTTTTCTACGACCGGCGCGTCGATGGGCGCCTGCTGGTCTTTGGCCGTACGTCCCTTACCCTGCACCCGTAGGAACCATCCGAGCAGCGTCTGTTCCAGATCGCGGACATTCGCCCGGGTTAGCTCGATCTCGGAAAGTCCGGCGTAGAGCATCAGGTAAATAATGGCCTGGTCCCGCTTCTCGATCTGGGTCGATGCGGGCAGCCCCTTGAGCAACTGCTCCACTTCTACGAGGGTCAGCACGCTGCGCGAATGACCCGCCGGCCGCCGGTTGCCTTTTACGGCCACGGCGGGGTTCTCGGAGAGCGCGCCGATATCGACCAGATACTGGCAGAAGCGCCGCAGCGCGGTCAGATAGGTGGATACCGACACCTGATGCAAACCGCGACTTTCACTCAGGTAAGCCTTATACGCTTCCACATCTTTCGAGGTAAAGAAGAAGCGTGCCTTCTGCCGAACGAACCATCGTTCAAACTCGTTGAGGGAGCGACGGTACGTACCGGCGGTCTCAGGACTTTTGTTCTTGAGGTATTCGCGGACGAAATCCTCGATACGTTTATGCAACTCCGCTACGGTCAGGCGCAGCGCCACGTCCTGGGAGGAGATAGGATTATCCATAACGGCTGCCCGGCTACGATGAAAAACAGGCCCCTGATTGCCCTGGGAATATCGACAATCAAGGACCTGCAAACCGAAATGTCAATAACGGAATATTCCGGACTCGATATAGCGGCGGGCTACAGATCGGTATCGGGGTCGATGGATTCAAGGGCCCCGACGAACTTCTGAAGGAAAGAGGCCCCCATGGCGCCGTCGATGATGCGGTGGTCGTAGGAGAGCGAGACGTACATCATGTGACGGACCACGATGAGATCGCCCAGGCGGGGATCTTCGATGACGACCGGGCGCTTTTTAATGGCGCCGGTAGCAAGAATAGCCACCTGGGGCTGGTTGATGATGGGCGTACCCATGATGGAGCCCAGAGAGCCGATATTGGTAATGGTGAAAGTGCCGCCCTGAAGCTCGTCCGGCTGGAGCTGTTTGGCGCGGGCCCGCATCGCCAGGTCGTAGGCGGACCGTGCAAGCCCGACGAGGTTCTTTTCCCCGGCCCGGCGGATGACCGGGGCCAGCAATCCGGTGCGGCCGATGGCTACGGCAATGCCTATGTGGATATCCTTGCGAACGATGATCCGCTTCTCCTCGACGGACGCATTCAGGAGGGGATGGTCGTGGAGTGCTTCAACGGCGGCCCGAACGAAGAACGGGGTATACGTGAGGGGAACGCCTTCACGGGCCTGAAACACTTCCCTGTTGCGCTCACGAACGCGGACGAGGTTGGTTACATCGACCTCCGCAAAGGAAGTAACGTGGGCCGACGTGGATTTCGAGCGGACCATGTGCTCGGCAATGATCTGCCGCATCCGGTCCATCTCGATGATTTCTACGCGGCCCTCCGAGTCGGTCTCGGCAGGAGAAACTTCCGGGGCCGGACGTTTCGGCCGGGCGGGCTGCCCGGCAGGGGCGCGGCCGCTCTTGCGTCGTTCGATATAGCCCAGCAAATCGGCCTTCGTGATGCGTCCGTCGCGCCCGGTACCCTGAAGGGTTTCCAATTCCCCGGCGGAGATGTTTTCCTTTTCGGCAATGGCACGGACGAGCGGGGAAAAAAACCGACCGCCTTCGTCCATACGGGAGACGGGTTCTGCATCCCCGTCATGCGGAACGGAAGGCCCGGGAACTTCGGTCTGCTCAGGAACGGCCCGGGAGGCCGGAGCGGGCTTGGACGGAGCAGCAACCACCGTGGCCGGCGCCTCGGAAGCAATGACGGCTATCACGGCGCCAACCTCTACGGTATCTCCTTCTTCGGCAAGCACGCGCAGGAGCACACCGGAAACGGGAGACGGCACCTCGGTATCGACCTTGTCGGTAGCGACTTCCACGAGGGGCTCGTCCATCTCGACGCGATCTCCGGGTTTTTTCTGCCAGTGAAGGATAGTGCCCTCTACGATGCTCTCCCCCATTTTGGGCATGAGCACGTCGGTTTGAGCGGCGGGCTCCGCGGGAGCCGCCGACACATCCGCGCCTTCGGAGCCTTCCTCCGCCGGTGTTTCGTCGGAGGACGGTTCGGGCGATCCGCCTTCCGGCGCCTCCTCGTCGGGAGGCGGCGGCTGCTCCACGGCGTCAACCTCCGTTTCGATCACCGCAAGCAGGGTCCCCACTTCCACCGTCTCCCCTTCTGGAACCAGGATTTCCGCCAGCACACCCGATGCGATAGACGGAATTTCGGTATCGACCTTGTCCGTGCCGATTTCTAGCAGGGTTTCATCCGTCTCGACGGAGTCGCCCGGCTTTTTCATCCAGGCGATGACGGTTCCTTCAGTAATGCTCTCGCCCATTTTGGGCATCGTGATTTCAACCCTGGCCATAATCGGTATGAAGATAAGCGAAGCGGTTGTCGGTCCGGAAAGAGGCCGGGCGCGCAACAGGCGAACCGCACCCGGAACCGGCCTCAATATACGTATCCATCGGCGTATTGATGACGGCGGGCATACGGGCCATGTTGTAACTCTGTAACGCGGATAACGGCCTGTCCGACAAAAAAGCGCCCGGCGTCCTTCCGAACACCGGGCGCCTACCCGCCGAAGCACACCGGACTGCTCAGACGAGCAGCGGAGCGATGACGAGGGCCACGACGGCAATGAGCTTGATGAGAATGTTGAGGCTCGGGCCGCTGGTATCCTTCAGCGGATCGCCGACGGTATCGCCTACCACGGCCGCCTTGTGCGTATCGCTGCCCTTGCCGTAGGAGATGCCGTCAATGACGAGCGTAGACTCGATCCGCTTCTTCGCATTGTCGAAAGCGCCGCCTGCATTCGACTGGAAGATGGCCATAAGGACACCCGATACGGTAACACCCGCAAGCAGGCCGCCGAGCATATTCTTGTCGATGAAGCCGATCACGACGGGTACGGCCACCGCCAGCACGCCCGGGATGATCATCTCCCGGATGGCGGCTTTCGTGGATATGGACACACATCGGGCGTAATCGGCTTTGGCCTTCCCTTCACGGAGACCCTTGATCTCCCGGAACTGGCGACCCACCTCCGTAATCATGTCCGAGGCAGCGCGGCCGACTGCTCCCATAGCCATGGCGCTGAACACGTAGGGCAACATAGCCCCCAGGAGCAGCCCGGCCAGGATGGTCGGGTTGGAGACATCGATGGTCGGAATATCGGCCTGCTGCATGAACGCGGCGAACAGGGCGAGCGCCGTAAGCGCGGCCGAACCAATGGCGAATCCTTTACCAATGGCGGCGGTGGTGTTGCCTACCGCGTCGAGCGTATCGGTGCGCTGGCGGACTTCCGGGGGCAGTTCCGCCATTTCGGCGATACCGCCCGCATTGTCGGAGATCGGGCCGTATGCATCCACGGCGAGCTGTACGCCGAGAACGGAAAGCATCCCGACGGCGGCTATGGCGATGCCGTAGAGTCCTGCAAAGTGGAACGCCCCGATAATGGCGAGCGCCAGCACGACCGTAGGCAGACCGGTGGAATACATCCCCAGACCCAGCCCGGCAATGATGTTGGTGGCGGCTCCCGTAACGCTTTGCCGGGCAATGCCAAGCACAGGGCGGTTGTGCGTGGAGGTATAGTACTCGGTGATGAGCCCGATGGCAACCCCGGATACAAGCCCGATGAGCACGGCCCAGTATACCCCGAGCGCCGTATAATCCGCGAAAAACGTGATGCTGCTCGTGGTGGACCAGCTTCCGGGAAGAATCCACACGATGATGAAGTACGAAAGCACCGCCATGAGGATCGAAGCGCCGAACTCGCCCATGTTGAGCGCTTTCTGAGGATTCCCGCCCTCCTTCACCCGAACGAAAAGAGAGCCCAGAATAGAAACGAGAATACCGACGGCGGCAATGGCCATAGGCAGGATGACTCCGGAAAGCTCGTTGACCCCCATAGCGCGGAAGTCGTCGATGAAGGCGACGCCGAGGACCATAGTGCCGACGATGGAGCCGACGTAGCTCTCGAACAGGTCGGCACCCATGCCGGCTACGTCGCCTACGTTGTCGCCTACGTTATCGGCAATGGTGGCCGGGTTACGGGGGTCATCCTCCGGGATGCCTTCGTACACCTTGCCGGCGAGGTCTGCCCCGACGTCGGCGGCTTTGGTGTAGATGCCGCCCCCGACGCGGGCAAAAAGCGCGATGGAAGAAGCGCCGAGCGAGAAGCCGGAAATCACGTTGATGGCGCGCGTGATATCCCATCCCATACCGTCGGAGTAGACTACAAAGAGCAGACTCAGACCGAGCAGGCCGAGACCGACCACGCTCAGGCCCATGACGAGGCCGCCCGAAAACGCCACGTTGAGCGCCGGAGCAAGGCCCGTTCGGGCCGCATTGGTGGTTCTGACGTTCGCGCGGGTGGCAACGGTCATCCCGATGAACCCGGCGGTGGCGGAGCATAACGCTCCGACGGCAAACGAAACCGCTACCAACCAGGATGAGGAAGCGTTGCCTGCGTTGGCAAAGGCCAGTAACACCGCCACGACGGCCACGAAGATACCCAGCACACGGTATTCACTTTTCAGGAACGCCCGTGCGCCGAGGGAGATGGCCGAGGCGATTTCCACCATGTGCGGTGTACCCGGATCTTGCTTGGAGATCCACCGGGCGCGCGTGAATGCGTATCCCAGAGCAATCAGTCCGGATATGGGCACGAGATAAATGATTAAACTGGTATCCATGGAGCAGGTAGTCCTCCTGTTACGTTGGGTGATTTCGTTCGGATGAACGCCTCCGGTAGTCGGAATGCCATACGCCCCGGGGCCGTCCCGAATACGGACCCAAAGGTACCGAAGCCGGGTGAAGATATTTACCAGAAATACGTGCGAAATAAGCCTTAACGGATTATTCGCCTTTTTTTATGATCCTTTCGGGTCCACCTCGACGACGGCGCATCCCAACTACCGCAATCGGACCCGTCTCGAAAGGCTCAGGCCCCAATCAGCCGTTGTACCTGTTCATGGCGGTAACGACCCCCTCTCGAATAAACGTGAGGGCGGCATCGCGGGCGCGCACAACGGCTTCTTCTACCAGCGGTTGTTCCTCACGGGAAAAACGGGACAGGACGAAATCCGCCTGTTTGCCGCGGTAATAATTATTTCCTATCCCGATTCGCAAACGGGGAAAATCGTTCGAGCCCAGCGAATCGATGATGTCCTGAACGCCGTTGTGGCCTCCGGCGCTGCCCTGAGGCCGGATGCGAATGACCCCCGGAGCCAGGTTGAGGTCGTCGGTAACGACCAGCACGTTGGGCAGGTCGATGTTGTAATACCGGATGAGTTGCTGGACGGCCTGGCCGCTCCGGTTCATAAAGGTCAGCGGCTTCGCCAGACCAACGGACCGCCCATCGAGGCGGCCCCAGGCAAGCAGGGCATTACCCCGCCCTCCTTTCAGCGTGACGTTCAAATCCCCGGCCAGCTGGTCCACGACGGCAAAACCAATGTTGTGACGGGTATGTTCGTACGTGGGGCCGGGGTTTCCGAGGCCCACGATGAGGCGTCGGGGTTCGGGCATAAGGCGGAGTGGATCGAAACGAAAAACAGGGGGGCCGGTTCTCGACGGCTCCCCCTGTCTTCACCGTTATGGATAAACTACGGTTATTCTTCCGTTTCTTCTTCCGGAAGAGCCGCTTCCTGCTCGACGGATTCGACGGCGACGACTCTCGGGGAGGCGATGGTAACTACGGCCTGCTCGGGCTGCGCCTCAAACTTGACACCCGGAACGTCGAGGTCCGAAATGTAGACGGCATCGCCGATATGCAACTGGGAGATATCCACGTCGATGGTGCTCGGGATATCCTTCGGGAGGCAGGTAACGGAAACCTCATGGAGGATGTACTGCACCTCGCCCCCTTCCGTGATCTGCCCGACGGCGGTGCCCTGGAAACGGATAGGAATCGCCAGGGTAAGCTTTTCGCCTTTACGTAGGACCTGAAAATCGACGTGGCTCGGTCGGTCGGTCACCGGATCGAATTTGATTTCTTTAATGATGCAGTCCCACTGCTCCTCGCCGAGGCTTATCTGCACCCGGTGGCTTTCGGCGGTAAAAATCAGCGGTTTCAGACTGATGGCAGGCACGGTAAAGGATACGGGCTCGACCCCGTGGCCGTAGAGCACACAGGGTACGAGGCCCTCCCGACGGGAGGCCCTGGCTGTTTTTTTGCCGGGTTCACGAGCTTGAGCGTTGAGGGTAATGGCGTCCATGATGATCTATCGTTGATTGAATGATTCAGGTAGGGGTCAGTCGTCGAAAAGGGTGGAAACCGACTGGTTGGCATAAATACGGTGCATGGCTTCCGCGAAAATATCGGCTACGCTGACGATGGTAATCCGGTCCGTCTGCCGCTTCAGCGGGATGGTATCCGTAACGAACAGGCGTTTGATTTCCGAGTTTTCGATGCGGTCGAAGGCGGGCCCCGAAAGCAAGGCGTGCGTGGAAGCGGCGAAAATTTCGAGCGCACCGGCCTCCTTCAGGGCTTTGGCTCCGCTGGTGAGGGTGCCGGCCGTATCGATCATGTCATCGATGAGCAACACGTCCCGATTACTCACATCGCCGATGATGTTCATAACCTCGGCTTCGTTTTGCCGGGGGCGGCGCTTGTCGATGAGGGCGAGCTCGGCGTCGAGTTTTTTCGAATAGGCGCGGGCCATCTTGAGAGCGCCGATATCGGGGGCCACGACGACGAGGCGGTCGAGGTTGAGGCCGTGAAGGTGGTTGATGAAAACCCCGGAGCCATAGAGATGATCGACCGGCACGTCGAAAAAACCCTGGATCTGGGGCGCGTGAAGGTCCATCGTCAGGATGCGGTCCACCCCGGAGGTGGTAAGCATGTTCGCCATGAGCTTGGCGGCAATGGAGACGCGAGGCTGATCCTTCCGCTCCTGCCGGGCATAGCCGAAATACGGAAGCACGGCCGTGATCGTGGCGGCGGAAGCGCGTCGGGCCGCATCGATCATGAGCAACAGCTCGATCCAGTTGTCCCCCGGCGGGTTGGTGCTCTGGACGATATAAACGTCCTTCCCGCGAATGGATTCCTTGTAAGCGATGTATATTTCGCCGTCGGAAAATTCCTTGATCTCGATCTGCCCCAGTTCTACACCGTACGCATCGGCAATGCGCTCGGCGAGGACAGGATTGGACCGACCGGAAAAGACGGCAATGGGATTGGTAGCCACGGACCTTTACAGGTTGGACACGGAGCTCCGGCGTGGGCGTTCCGCCGAAGGCTCTTCGTTTAACCGGATGAGGGAATGAGGGTTACGCATGCCCGTTCCGGTACATGCCGGGGTGAAGCTGCCCGGGGAGGATTCGAACCTCCACATACGGCTCCAAAGGCCGCTGTCCTGCCATTAGACGACCGGGCACTGCGGAATACAAGACCTACAGACAGGAAAAGATACTGTACGGCAGGGATCAGAGTCAACGCGGGGAGCCGGGTTGCCCGATCCTTCACGCAAAGCCGGGCCCGGGCTATTGCCCGTGAAGAATGAGGCCGACTAAACTCCCGGCATTTCCATGGAACGTGAACTTGCCGTAACGTACGTTGACATGTTTGTACCCTGACCGCCTGTGAGGGAAAGTAGCGGATCAGGGCAAGTTAAACGGGAAGCCTGCCGTCCGATCAATCGGCAGCGTATATACAACGTGTACCTGAACTCACCTATGCGAAAGGATAATGTCATCGGCGTACTGGGCGGCATGGGCCCGTACGCCGGATTGGACCTCGTAAAGAAAATATTCGACCACACGCTGGCGCATTCGGATCATACGCATTTGCCGGTGGCCATGCTTTCGTATCCGGAGCGCATTCCCGACCGGGCTTCGTTTCTTTTCGGGCAGATCCAGGTCAATCCGGCGGATTCGCTCGCCGAAATCGCCAGGCAGTTGGAAGGAGCCGGCGCGGTGGTGGCCGGCATTCCGTGCAATACGGCGCACGCCCCGGCCATTTATGACGTCATGGTGGAACAGCTGAGAAAAACGGGAAACCGCATCCGCATGGTGCACATGATCGAGGAAACGACCCGTTTTCTGCGGGATGAGGGCCGTGGTGTGGAGCGCGTCGGGGTGTTATCCACTACGGCGGTATACCGGTTGCGGATGTATGCGGACGCCCTGGAGCAAGCAGGGTTTACGCCGGTTGCGCTGGAGGAAGACGCGCATGAGGAACTGGTCAACGAGACGATATACAACGAGGAGTGGGGCATCAAGGGAATAGCGAATCCGGTATCGGAGCGGGCACGGACCTACCTGCTGGAAGCGATCCGGATGCTGGGCCGGAAGGGAGCGCAAGCCGTCATCCTCGGATGCACCGAGTTGCCGCTGGCGGTGCCCGAGCCGGAGATCGACGGGATGATGCTGGTTGACCCGACGGTGGTGCTGGCCCGTGCGCTCATCAGGGAGACGTATCCGGAGCAGCTTCGTCCGCTGGAAACCCACGCGGTGTCGATGAACGGAGCGGCCGTACCCTGAAATCCCGGGCGACGGCCCCCTGAAGCCGGGTTACACCCGGGAGGAGACGAATCGGCCTGCGCCGTTCAGTACTCCACCCGGTTGGAGAGCCGGTCCCACCCCCGGAACGTTTCGAGCGCTTCCTCTCGCATCGTGGAAACCATCGGAAGGCGCCGGGCCTCTACGGGCCGGGCCAACTCTTCGTAGATGAACGCATCATCGAAACCGGCGCGCGCGGCGTCATCGTGCGTGCAGCCGTAGTATACATGGGCCGGGCGAGCCCAGTAAATGGCTCCAAGGCACATCGGGCAGGGCTCGCACGTGGTGTACAAATCGCAGTCGGCAAGCTGAAACCGGCCCAGCCGCCGGCACGCTTCCCGTATGGCGACGATCTCCGCGTGGGCGGTGGGGTCGTTGGTGGAAGTGACCAGGTTGGCGGCCGCCGAGATTACCTCCCCCGAACAAACCACGACCGCCCCAAAGGGACCCCCTTTCCCTTCTTTCATACCGCCCAGGGCGGTGTCTATGGCCAACCTCATGAACTCGGGCTGCATGACTCGGGAAGTGATCCGGTGGACAGGTGATTTACCGAAGCACGTAACCCGTGGACCGGTGTTTGGTTGCAGCCGGGCCTCCTTATCGTTCGGAGTAGGCCGGCAGAACGAGCAGCACCAGAAAGCAGAGAAGTCCCGAGGCAAGGAACAGAAAACCGAACAGCGGCTCGAACCCGGATAGCACGGGTTGTCCCAGCAGCACGGCAGGCCCATGCGGCGGGGATGAAAGCAAAAGGCTCAGGTTGAACGACAGATGCAGAAAATTCTGACCGAGCCAGAACAGAGCCAACTGAATACCTGCCGGTACGGCTTTACGTATGTAGTACACGGTGAACAAGGACGGCAGGATGATCTGCAACAGAGGCCCTGCCATGTTCTGGCCAAGAGGGCCGAATCCGCCGGCCAGATCGCGCGCCGATTCGCTCAGATACAGCGAAACCGCTTCGAAGGGGACTACATGACCTCGTTCCAGGAGTAAGTAAGCCATCACCGGAAGCAGGCAGATGGAAACGATCCATCCCCTCGACCTTTCGGTACCTAATATCCCGACGGAACGAACGATAGCCATTGCATCTTCCTTTCTACAGATAGAGCACACATCGCTATATAAATGAAACGTACCATTCCATCGAATTGGCGAGCACTCTAGACGAGCCGGTCGATTTTAAGAATGCGATGTTGGTACAGATACCGGGCCGACTCGGATAGACGTTCAAAGGTGGTCGAAATGGGGAACGCCGTCGAGAAATTCGACGGTACCCTTCTGCCGGTCGATGCGGCAACAGTAGTGTACGAGGCCGTTGGTTACCACCAGGTAAGGCGCCCCGACGACGCTGTTGTACCGGGCGGCCTGGTCGAACACCGCCTGCGTGACGGCCACCTCCGGCGATTTACACTCAGCCAGAACGGCCGGACGCCCCTTCCGGTCGTATACCACGATATCGGCCCGGCGGGCGAATCCCTGATACGGGTAAACTCGTTCGACGGCGATAAGGCCGACCGGAAAACCACACTCGGCAACGAGATACTGGATGAGGTGCTGGCGCACCCATTCCTCCGGGGTAAGCCGGACATACTTTCTGCGAATGGGGTCGTAAATCGTCTGCTCTTCAGCGACGCCCTGAATGTAGAACGGATATTCGGGAAAGTTGAGTGGTTTCATGGAGGTTCGGCCGGCCGGTTTGCCGCAGCCGGAGCGCCCCGGCTGCCCATCGTGGCGCCGTAGCCGGTCATCTCGACGTATCCGTTGCCGGAAACGGGACGGCCGTTCGAAGTACCGGCAATCCGTACGGCTCCTTCCCAGTACTGGATGGCGCCGTCGAACTCCTGATCGGCCAGATACGGCCGGATTTCGATGTCAATAGCTTGGTCCGGCACCGAGAGCTTCCAGCGAGCAGGATATGTGGCTCCGGTCCGGCGGCTTCGCCATGTATCCAGCACATCGAGGCGTACGTCTTCCCGGGAAATGGGCGCGGGCCCCAGACCCGGAGCGAGCAGCATCCCGTCGGAATACCGGCTGACGGCCCCGCCCGATTTACGGATCTGGTAGTACATGAGGTCCCGCCCGTCGGATAGCTGTAACGAAAACCAGTCCCAACCTTCCTGTTCTTCGGATAGCACGCTGGTGCTCCATTCCCTATCCAGCCAGCTGAGGCCGGATACGTCGAGTGTTCGGTCCCCGGTGCGGATACGGCCTTTCGTTTCGAGGCGGGTGATGGAGTAGTAGTACGACGCATCTCCGGGGGCTGCGCCTTTTCGGTCATAACCCCGGTCTCCCTGAAACACGATGGGCCGCGCCGGGCTGACCACGACATCGAGGGAAACATCCTCCGCCCGAGCGACGAGACGAAGGGGGAACACCCCGGCGCCGACCGGATCGAGCGACCAGTTTTCGAGCCACACGCGGAAGGGTTCGGCCCGGGCCCCGGCCAATCCGGCCCCGCCCCGGGCGAAGCGCTCGAAGGAGCGGTAGCGGCCGCCGGCCACGTCGGTGAGAGCAAAATGGCCCATGTATAGCTGCCGGGTGGCCCAGTCGGAGCTTCGTACCGGGCCGAGGCTATCCGGAGGAGCCAGCGCCGTGCGGAACAGGGTAAGCTGATACCCGAAATGGTCACCCCCGGCGGAAGTCAGGTTGCCCGTAAAATACCACCATTCGGTTTTGTAGTCGGGATGGGGGCCATGATCGAGTGGGAAGGAAAAAGTACGGGGCCCCAGGGCGCGCGCGTACCCGGTGGTGTCGCCGGAGAGGGCCGAGGATACCGAGAGGGAAGTCCGGGCGGGCTCCGACCGGCGGATGAGAAGCCACGCTCCGATGACAATAACGAGGAGCGCAACCGGAATGAGACGTTTCATACGCCGTCCTCCCGTAAAGCCAGGGCCGGGTTGGCCCGGGCCATTTTCCAGGCCGGGTACAGACCGGCCAGCAGAGCAGCGGCCAGCGCCACAAGGCCGGCCTGGATAAGGATTTCAGGAGGGACCAGGAACTGGAGCGTCCAGCCGAACGAGCGCTGATTGATGACGTACACGAGCACCAGAGCGAGCGTCAGGCCCAGTGGAATGGCCAGCAGGCCCGCCATGAGGCCCATGAGGCCGGTTTGCAAGGTTACGTATTGCCACAACTGCCCCGGCGTGAGGCCGTTGGCTCTCAGGATCGCCAGCTCGCGGGCGCGCTCCAGTTGAAGCGCCATGAGCGCGCTGAGGATCCCGACAAAGGCAACCACCACCGAAAGAAGCTGAAGCACCGAGGTAATGGTGAACGTCCGGTCGAAGATAGCCATAGAGGCTTCGCGGAGCGCCCGGTTGGAACGAATCAGAACCTCCTGCCCTGCGGGAATGCGGTCGCGAAGGGACCGGATAAGGGTGTCGGGATCGAGGCCGGGCCGAGCATACAGGGCGAGGCCGGACGCCCGGCGGTCGGTGTAGAACGGCTCGAATGTACCCCGGGTCATCATGACGGCCCCGAGATCCGATCCGTAGTCGTGGTAAACCCCGGCAATGCGAAAAGCCTGCGGGCCCCGGTCGGTCTGAAGGGTAAGGGTATCGCCGGCGCGTACCCTGTGGTGGAAGCTGAAAGGTTCGGAAACGATGATGCCCCCCCGGGCGGTGAAATCCTTCCAGATACGGTCGGGGTCGCCTGACTTGAAGCGAAAGGTTTTGTAACGCGCCGGTCCGGGATCGATGACTACGAGATCGGTGAGGCCTGCCGAGGACCGTACTTCGAGGCTGCGCACGGTATAGGCGCTTTCGACGCCGGGGGCCTCGCGCAGCGCACGCACGACTCCCGGATCGAGCGTGGCATCGGCCCGGCGCATTACGAGGTTCGGAGGTTGAACATAAATGTCCGCCTGGAGCGTATAGCCAAGCCATACAACGACGGTTTCGCGGAAACTGGTCACCATGACGCCCACGCCGATGACGGCCGCAACGGCGACCATCAGGGCCGCCGTCGCCACGGCGGTGCGGCTCATCGTACTGACGACCCCCCGGACGGCCATCCGGCCGAGCACACCGAACGCCAATCCGGCAGGGCGGCGCAGAAGCCGGGCGAACAGGACGATTGCAGGCCCGGTGAGGGCTGCAAATGCCAGCAGCAAGCACAGCATGGCGACATAGCTCAGGGTGATACTGCGGGTGGGCAGAAAGAGCAGCGCTGCCCCGGCCGCACCAAGCCCGAGCCCGGCGACGGCAAGCCGGGGCAGCAACCGGCGAAGGCGGCTTTCGGTTTCGGAGCGGCGCAGGACGGCGCTCACGGCCGAGGCGGCCGCTTCACGCGCCGGTATGAGGGCGGCCAGCAACGTCGCCCCGAGGCCGAGCAGCAGGCCCTTGCCCAGGGTCCACAGCGAAGGGGTTACCTCCCGGACGGAGACGACATAATACAGATCGTTGATGGTCCGGGTGATGAGGTGCAGCAAACCCTGCCCCATGAGATAGCCCAGCAGAAGCCCGAGCAGCGAACCCGCCAGCCCTACCACTAACGCCTCCATTAGCACCATCCGCAGGATCTCGGCGCGCGTTACGCCCAGGGCCCGGAGACGCCCCAGCAGGAACCGGCGCTGAACGACCGCAAACGTCATCGTGTTGTAAATGAGAAACATCCCGACGACGAGGGCCAGGCGGCTGAGCGCGGTCAGGTTGAGATCGAACGCGCGGGTCATCTGCTCCATCGTTTCCGTGCGGGCCGAGGACCGAACGATCTCCGCCCCGGCGGGGAGGATGCGTCCTATACGGGTGCGGGCCTGATCCCCGGATTCTTCGGCAGGAAGAATGAGGTCGATCCGGGAGAGACGCCCTTGAAACCCCAGCATCTCTTGAGCCACCGATATGTCGGTAAGGAGGAGGTTTTCGAGCGCGCGGCGGGTACGTTCGTCGGAGGGCTGAAGCAGGTGGACAACCTGAACGCTATCCGGGCGGCCCCCGACGGAAACGGGCAGCCAGTCTCCGGCATTCACATCCAGATCGGCGGCCGTCTCCTCCGACAGAATAGCCGCCCGGGGGCGGGTCATAAAGGCTCCCAGGTCCGGGCGGGTTTCGCCGGAGAGGTACGGACGGAAGGGTTCCTCCGCGAACGGGTCGATCCCGAGAAGCTGAAGAACCCGGGGGGCAGGTCCTTCCAGTCGCACGTAGCCCTCCACGACCGGAGCCGATTGGCGAAAGCCCAGATCCACGCGCAGCTTCCGGTAGACGGCTTGGTCCAGGCCGGCAGCGGGGCCGCTGATGAAATGCGTCGCGCGGCCCGCGACGGCTTCCGAGGAAAGCCGGAAGGCTCTGCGGGCGCTCGTATTGGCCAGGTCGATGCCGGTAACGACTGCTACACCGAGGGCAATGCCCAGGACCGAAAGCAGCAGCAGCCACGGATGGCGAGCAAGGTACCTCCGGCTGGAGCGCCATAAGAGGGTTGCACTCATGCGGCCTTGCTTTTCTCGACGAGCTTTCCTTCCTGAAGAAAGAAAACATGATCCGCCATTTCGATCAGATCCTGATCGTGCGTGACGATGAGGATGGTCATCCCCGCCTCCCGGACGAGGGTATACAGTTGTTCCATGACCTGCCGGCCGGTATGGTAATCCAGGTTGCCCGTGGGTTCGTCGGCGAGCAGCAAAAGAGGGTCGTGCGCGAGCGCCCGCGCAATGGCCACCCGTTGCTGCTCGCCGCCGGAGAGGCGGTCGGGATAGCTCTCCGAACGGTCGACCAGGCCTACTTTGTCGAGGAACTGGAGCGCCCGGCTCCGCTCGGTCGCATCGAGACGGCCATTGAGGTCGAGCGGCAGCAGCACGTTCTCCTCGACGGTCAGGGTCGGAATGAGGTTGAGTGATTGAAATACGAACCCGATGTGGCGACGGCGGAAAAGGGTTCGCTCTCGCTCGGTGAGGTCGGTCAGGCGGCGCTCTCCAATGGTTACACTACCCGAATCAGGCAAATCGATTCCGGATATGATATTGAGCAAAGTGCTTTTCCCCGATCCGCTGCGCCCCAGCAACACAACGAACTCACCCCGTTCGATGCGAAAATCCAGATCCGCCAGCACGACCCGGCGGCGGTCCCCCTCCGGGTATCCCTTGGTGATGTTTCTCAGTGAAACGAGCGGTTGTGCGGTTGCCATATCCTCCACGAGGTTGCCTTTCCCGGTTACGGGAGGAACGCCGCAGAGGGCGGGCGGGTTGCCTGAACGATACGAAAACAGAACAGGGGCCGCCTACGGACCCGAAACGGCGAGAGCCCGCAGAAGCTCACGCAGGTACGGAATGCCGATATAGGCCGAAGTAAACGCACCCATGAGCGCGAAGGCAACGCCGGCGGCGGCGGCCGCACGGGGTTCGTCGCGGAGAAGGGCCGCCGTACCGATGCCGTGCGAGCCGGCTCCCACGGCAACCCCGCGCGCCACGGGGTCGTGCAGGCGAAGGGCGTTCAGCAACGCTACGGCGAAGGCGGCGCCCAGCACCCCGGTGAGCACCACAATGGCCGCCGTGACGGCGGGCTCCGCCCCGAGAATCTCGGCGATGGGCATGGCAATGGGCGTCGTTACCGAACGCGGGATGACGGCCAGGGCATACGTGGATCCAACACCGAACCAGCGAGCCAGCAGGGCGGAGGACATCAGGGCCAGAAAAGCGGCCAGGCTTACCGAAACGAGAATCTGAATGAGGTACGCCTTGAGCAGCAGACGTTCCCGGTAGAGCAAAAAACCCAGCGCAACCACGGCCGGGCCGAGCAGCGCCAGAATGACGTTTCCGGCGGGCGGGGGCATTCGCCCGGGCTGAAGGTAGTCGGCAAAGGAATGAGCCGTCGCTCCGAGAACGAAGACGGTGAGGGCGGCTCCCGTAATGACGGGATGCAACGGACTGAGCACGGCAACTTTCATCCACTCGGGCAGCGGCAGCAGCGCCGCCAGGCGACTCCGAACGGCAAGACCCAGCAGGAACGCGGTAACGGTAACGGCGATGAGAAATACGCTGGATATCCACGGGGTGCGAAAAATGAGCACCACGACCCCGAGGGCGCCCGTAAGAAACAGCCATGGGGGAAGCAACCGCCCCTCCGACGCCGACGGAAGCGGCGCATCCGGAACAGGCTCCTGGAACCGCCCTGACCTCGGGGTCAGCAACCGGACGAGAAAAGCCGTAGTCGCCAGCGTGAAAACAAATCCCAGGACCATGATGAGCGGCACTTTCCAGGTGTCCGCGCCGGCAGGGAAACCCACAGCGGGCAGTACGACGAGCGCGGGCGCAAAAAACAGGGCCATCCAACGGTTCAGGAAAGATACGGCCGGCTCGGCGAGGGCAAGCAGACGGGCTGCAAGCACCGGAGCGGCGCCCTTCAGAGCGGCCAGGCCCCCGAACGCCAGAAGCATCCCGAGCACCGAGGCCGGAAACCGTATCCCTGCGGCAGCGAGCAGGCGGTCCAGCAGGGCGGAAATCCCGAGCAATACTCCCACCCCTGCCACGCGAAGCCAGGCGCGCCGCATCATCCCTCCGACCCCGGCCTGCACACGCCGGCCGTTACCCTGCCGCCGCATCGGCATCCTCGGGCAACCCGGAGAGGAGATACAACACGGCCATACGGACGGCTACTCCGTTGGTGACCTGGTCCAGGATGACGGCTCGCTCATGATCGACCACCTCGCCGGCAAGCTCCACGCCCCGGTTGACGGGCCCGGGGTGCATGATGCGCAGGTCGGGGTAGCGCTCGAGATGTTCCAACCGGATTCCGAAGGATTCGTGGTACTCCCGCAGGCTCGGAAAAAGTCCGGATTCCTGGCGTTCGAGCTGGATGCGCAGGGCCATAGCCACATCGCACCCTTCCAGGGCTTCATCGAGCCGATGGGTAATACGCACCCCGAACTGCTCGACGCCGACGGGCAGGAGCGTCTTGGGGCCGCAAAGGGTCACGTTGGCGCCCATGGCCCGTAAACCGAACAGATTGGAGCGGGCTACCCGGCTGTGGGTAATGTCGCCGATGATGGAGACGTTGAGGCCGTCCAGTCGGCTGAATACATCCTGCATGGTGAGCATATCCAGCAGGGCCTGCGTCGGGTGCTCGTGCGCCCCGTCGCCCGCGTTGATGACGACGGAATCGACGCAGCGGGTCAGAAACTGGGCCGCTCCCGGAGATTTGTGCCGAACGACGACCATGTCGATCTTCATGGCCTCTATGTTCTGCGCCGTATCCTTCAGGCTCTCCCCCTTCGACACCGATGACCCGGCGGCCGTGAAGTTGATCGTATCCGCCGAGAGGCGTTTTTCAGCCAGCTCAAATGAAATACGCGTTCGGGTGGAAGGTTCGAAAAACAGGTTCACCACCGTGATGCCGCGAAGCGTCGGCACACGCTTGATCGGGCGCTGGAGCACGTCGCGGAACTGGCGAGCGGTATCGAGAATGAGCCGGATCTCGGAGGCGCTATAGGTGGCAAGGCCCAGTAGATGTCGATGCCGGAGCGTGGTCAGACTCGTTTCGGGCGAGGATTCCATCGTGACGGTCGAATGCGGGTTAAGGGTAAGGGTGTAGCGGCGGTTCAGACGGAACTACGGGAGGCGGGGCCGGGCCGTGCGTTGGGATTCTCGACCAGCCATACGCCCTCCCGGCCGTCGATCTCGTGCAAACGAACCCGCACTTCTTCTCCCGGCATGGTCGGAACGGCCCGCCCGATGAAGTCGGCCGTAATGGGCAACTCGCGCAACCCCCGATCGACGATGACGAGGAAATGAACCGAAGCCGGGCGGCCTATATCCATGAGCGCATCGAGCGCCGCCCGGACGGTCCGGCCGGTGTACAGCACGTCGTCCACCAGAACGACATGCCGCTCCGATACGTCGAACGGAATGTTGGTGGCGCGAACGGCCGGTTGTTTGAGACGCAGCCGGAAGTCGTCCCGGTACATGGTGGCATCGAGCACCCCGAGAGGCAGGTCGAACGTTTCGACGGCGCGGATTTTGGCCTGCAGGCGACGCGCGAGATGCACCCCGCGGGTTTGCATCCCGATGAGGGCAAACTCCTCGGAAGCGCCCGCGCCGGGACCCATGAGTTCGGCAATCTGCCGGGCCATGCGGTTGAGCGTCCGGTCCAGGTCCTGCGCATCCATCAACTGGGCCTTGATGCGGTCTTGCGGCTCCATCTGGAAAAGAATTCAATAGTGTAGAGCGGTGCGTGCCGTTCCACCCAACCCGCCGCACCGGAGGGGGGCGGCCGGTATGCGGAAATGCCGGCTTGAATCTTGCCCAAGGTACGGAAGGAACCGAATGATTGGAAAACATTCTAATTCCGCACGGCTTTTCTCGTTTTCGATGCCGCTCGCCGTTCATCGTACCATTGATAATTTCGTGCCCACTCAAGACCCCTCACGCCGGTACCTGGACCCGGTAATCGTATCGCGGTTGAAAAACATGGAGCTGCGGGCGCGGCTCATCGTGGAAGGGTTCATCACGGGGTTGCACAAAAGCCCCTATCACGGATTTTCGGTGGAGTTTGCCGAGCACCGTCCGTACAACCCGGGCGACGAGCTGCGCCACGTGGACTGGAAGGTATTTGCCAAAACGGACCGGCATTACGTAAAGCAGTACGAAGAAGAAACCAACCTGCGGCATTACGTCGTGCTCGATACGTCGCCGTCGATGCGTTATCGCCACAGCGGCAAGCTGACGAAGCTGGAATACGGGTGCTACCTGGCGGCAGCCCTGCATTACCTCATGGTCAAGCAACGGGACGCTACGGGCCTGGTGGCTTTCGACGAAACCGTTCACATGATGCTCAGCCCGAAGAGCACGACCAGCTTCCTGCGGCAGATCCTGGGCGAGCTGGAGCGCCTGGCGAGGGAGCAACCGGCAGGCAAACGGACCAGTGCGGCCACCGTGCTGCACGAAGTAGCCGAGCGCATCGCTCGCCGCTCGCTGGTGGTGCTCATCACGGATCTGTTCGAAAACATATCCGAGCACGAGGACATGCTCCGGTCGCTACGGCACTTACGGCACCGGGGGCACGAAGTGCTCGTATTGCATGTACTGGAGACGGAAACCGAGCGAAAGTTTACGTTCCCGGACGTGCCCATGCTGTTCCGGGACATGGAAACCGGGGAAACCCTGTCGCTACAGCCTGCCCAGATGCGGGATAGCTACCGGGAGGCCGTACAGTTTTTCAGCGAACATTTTCGGCGGCGCTGCCTGGAGCAGCACATCGATTTCGTGGAGATCGACACGGCCGAACCCTACGATACCGCTTTGCTGGCGTATCTGAACAAGCGAAAAAAGCTGATCTGAGCAAAGATGGCTGGTTCAGATCGCCGCTTGCACCATGCGCCCCGGATACGCAGCAACGGCTGACGGCATTATGAAACGGCCGGAATCTTCAACCCCGACTCGACGTTTCTAGCATTCCCCTTTCCGTCTGGAGTACAAACGATGCACGCCGCAAAACGTCTGTTTCCGCTTTTTTTAATCGCGGCCTCGCTCGGCCCTGCGATCGCCCCGGCGCAACCCGTCGAGCGCGCCGAACGTCCCGTCACGCCGACCGTGTTCGAGCGGCCGGAGGTAGCCCGGGCCTACGGCGAAACGATCACCCCGGAGGATCTGGCGGCGCATCTGTACTTTTTCGCCTCGGATTTTTTCGAGGGGCGCGAAACCGGTACGCGCGGTCAGAAGTTGGCGGCGCACTACCTGGCCGCGCAATACCGGAAGATGGGCCTGAAGCCCGCGGGTACGGCTTCCCTACCTGACCCATCGGCTCCGGAAGCGTACTTTCAGACTTTTCCGCTGTATGGCCGGCGGCTCGGGACGGCCCGATTGGCGCTCACATCGAACGGGCGCTCGGTGGCGGAAATCATCTCGACGGCGGAGAGAAAAGACGCCCGGGGCGGGCTTGCCTTCGGCAACATGCCGTCGGCGGAGGGCGCGGTGCTGTTCGCCGGATACGGCATTTCGGACCCGAAGCTCGGGTATGACGATTATGCCGCCCTGGAAAGGCAGGGCCTCGATCCTACAGGAAAGTGGCTGCTGGTGCTGGCCAACGAACCCCTGGCTAACGATTCGACCAGCCTGCTCCCTACTCCGGATCGCAAACCCTCGCAGCGGTGGACCATGAACTCGGAGCGATACGAAACGGCGCGCGCCCGGGGAGTGCGCGGCCTGCTCGTCGTGGCGGACGCGGGTCCGGCTCCCCGGGGCAGCTGGGTGGAGTATGCGTCCCGGGTGGCATTTCAGGGGCGGCCCATGGGCTACCTCTCGGCGCAGAAACCCGGCGAGGCGCCGGCCATATTACCAACCTACGTAATTACGTCCGAGGTGGCCGACGCCCTGCTCTCCGGAACGGGTCGCACCGTCCGGGAAGTACGCTCGCAGATCGACGGCGCACTCGCACCGGTCGTGTTCGAGATCAAGGGGGCGCGGGCGCAAAGCGAGATCGACTACCCCGTGGTAGAGGCGCCTACCGAGAACGTACTGGCCTACATCGAGGGCGCGGATCCGGATCTGCGCGATGAAGTGGTCATCCTGACGGCCCACTACGACCACATCGGCACGACGTCGCTGGGAGACGACCGGGTCAACAACGGGGCCGACGACGACGGTTCCGGAACGGTGGCGCTCCTGGAAATCGCCGAAGCGTTCATGCAGGCCAAACGGGACGGATACGGGCCCCGAAGGTCGATCGGGTTCATCAGCTTTACCGGAGAAGAGAAGGGGCTGCTTGGTTCGAAGTATTACGCCGACGTGGAGCCGGTGTGGCCGCTCGATAAAACCGTTGCCACATTCAACCTGGATATGGTGGGCCGGTACGACCCCAGCCATCCCACCGGCAGCCGAGATTACGTATACATCATCGGCTCGAACCTGATTTCACAGGACCTGCACGACCTCAACGGCCGGGTAAACGAAACCATCGGGGCCGATCTGGAACTCGACGAACGATTCAACCGCAAAGACGACCCCAACCGATTCTACATGCGTTCGGACCACTGGAGCCTGGGGAAACACGGCATTCCGTTCATCTTCTTTTTCACCGGAACCCACGAGGACTACCACCAGCCCGGCGACGAAGCCCACAAGATCGCGTACGACCGCATGGCCCGTATCTCGCGGCTGGTGTTCGGATCGGCGTGGCAGGTAGCCAATCAGGAAGCTCCTCCCGCCGTATCGGGAACGGGCTTTCAC
>CBDUBS010000019.1:0-30450 GCA_965365445.1 uncultured bacterium
TTGGCGGTGTAAAACGAAAATGGCGCCGTGATCCCGCACCCATGCATCGTCGGTTGGAATCGTCCAGTACGTTACGTGGTCGTCCGGTGTGAAGGTCTGTATGGTCTGGCGCGCGTGCTCCCGGTGCTCAAAATCGTTCACGTTGATGAACACCTGCTCTCTTCCATGCAGCGCCTGCACGACCCGGGCCAGGGTGCGCTCCGCCTGTTCCAGCTCCTCCGGCCACGTTTCGGTGTTGTGCGGCCAGGAGAGCCAGGTGGCCAGATGGGACTCCCACTCGGCCGGCATACGATAGCCGAGTTGCGAAGGGGTAAGCTCCGCCGTATTCGGAGGAGAAAACAAAGAAGGAACGTGCTTCATTTCCGGTGACTGCACCTATTCATCCAGAAAACGTCGATCCAGGCCGTCATACGCATCGATGCGGCGGTCTCGAAGAAAGGGCCACTCCGTCCGCCATGCGTCGATGCGGTCGAGGTCTGCATCGGCATACAATACCACTTCTTCATCTACCGGCGCCCGCGCGAGGATGGAACCATCCGGAGCGGCCACAAAGCTTTGTCCCCAGAAATGAATGCCCTCGTTCTTAACGGGCCGGCCTTCTATGGTAGCCGGTTCAAAACCCACCCGGTTGACGGCGGATACATAGCATCCGTTGGTTACGGCGTGGGAGCGTTGTACCATCTCCCATGCTTCGTGCTGCACGCCGCCGCGTTGCCGGCGTTCGGACGGCAGCCAGCCTATAGCCGTTGGATAGAACAGAATAGCCGCGCCCCTCAGGGCTGTGAGCCGCGCCGCTTCCGGGTACCACTGATCCCAGCAAATGAGGGCGCCGATCCGTCCTCGACGCGTATCGAACGTACGAAACCCCAGATCGCCCGGCGCAAAGTAAAACTTCTCGTAAAACTGAGGGTCGTCCGGAATATGCATTTTCCGGTATTTTCCAATGTACCCGTGTCGGCCGTCCAGTACGGCTACGGTGTTATGATACAGCCCTTCCGCTCGTTTCTCGAAAAGGCTGGCGATAACGGTAACATCGCGCTCCGCAGCGACCTCGTGAAGCCGGTTCGTAGTGGGTCCCGGAATGGTCTCGGCCAGGCGGAAATAGTCATGATATTCCTCCTGACAGAAATATCGGGTGCGGAATAGCTCCGGCAGACAAATTATGCCCGCCCCTCCGGCAGCCGCCTCTTCGATCATGTCCACGGCTCTTCCGACATTTGTCTCCGGGTCGTCGGAGCATTGCATCTGTATCAGGCCGATTTTCATTTGCTAATCGTGTTGGGTTGGAAGCCGCCCCGAGGTCATGCCGTCCTGCATCCTACATACAGGACGATAAATTCCCGCAAAAGATGATCGACTTCGGTCGTTTCGAGCAGCCCATGCAGAATCGTTTCGAAATGTTCGTCCGACCCGATTTCTGAATAGTATTCCCGATACGCCTCCAATCGTTCGCGGGTTCGGGCGGCGTTTAGCTCGCTGTGGAATTGCGTGCCGAAAAGGGGACGGCCTCGCATACGGAATGCCTGATTAGGCTGCGAATCGTTATACGCCAGTTCAACCGATCCGGGTGGGAGCTTAACGACCCGGTCATGATGTCCCATGTTGACGTTGAAGGTGTCGGGGAGCGTGGAGAACAGTTCGTCCCGGCGTCCGGCATCGGTCAGGGTTACCGTGCCGCCGCCCAATTCAGCCCGGCGGCTGTCGTGGATAACCGTGCCCCCGAGCGCTCGCGCGATGACCTGATGGCCCCAACAGGACCCGAATGTCGGTACACTGTTGGCGTACAACATCCGGACGAAATCAAGCAAGGCAGGCGTCCATGGATATTCTTCTACTGCGGAGTATTCTCCGGCCCCGCCAATCAGGACGGCTTCCACCCCGGCGGGCAGGCAGGGTGAAAGGGGGGTATGCACCAGGTTTACCGCCACGATCTGGTCGGAGGCCAGCTCTGTCCGCTCCAGGAAACATTCCAGTTCCTGGCGCTCGATGTGCGGCGTGTTGCGGGCCTGTATGAGCAGAACCCGGGCCGACGTCTCGGTAGACAACTCAGGCGGCATAAGCAAGGTGGTGCGCCGGCGGATAAGCTCGCGCGCGATGAACGTGGGGAATGCCTCAACCGGCAACGGG
This sequence comes from uncultured bacterium, assembly GCA_965365445.1. Lineage (GTDB taxonomy): Bacteria > Bacteroidota > Rhodothermia > Rhodothermales > DASSAV01 > CBDUBS01. The sequence goes on from CBDUBS010000019.1 coordinate 2,128, forward strand.
ATCGAACAGGTCCGAGAACTCTTCCCGGAGCAGGCAATACAACCGATGCAGGGGCAATCCCACAACGTTGTAATAGTCGCCGTTGATCCGGGAAATGAACAAAGCGCCGCGGTCGTCCTGAATACCGTAGGCGCCGGCTTTATCGAGCGGGGAGCCGGTTGCTACATAGGCCTGTATCTCCTCCGGGGTCATCCGGCAAAACGTCACTTCGGTCGCCACCGACGCGGTTACGTCGCGCCCGGTGGCAGGATGCAGAAGGGCTATTCCCGTATACACGGTATGGGTTTTCCCGCTCAACCGCCCCAGCATCCGACAGGCCTCGGATTCGGTTTGCGGTTTACCCAGGATATCGTTTTCCAGCACCACGATCGTATCGGCTCCGAGTGTGAGCGCCTCCGGGTGCTCGGCTGCTACCGATTCGGCCTTTTGTCTGGCGAGTTGCTTTACGACTAGGTCCGGGGAGAGCCCTTCGGGGATGATTTCGTCGATGTGGCTCGCCTTCACCGCAAAGGTAAAACCGATCTGCCGGAGGAGATGCCGCCGACGGGGTGAAGCGGATGCCAGAATGAAGGGCACGAATAATTGCATACCGGTTGAATGTCTGGTGTACATATTCCGGCGGAAGATAGGAAAGGATATACCGGAATGCCGCCGGTTGGTCCAGGAGGTAACGTCGTCAGGGGTGCAATTTTTAGGGCCAGATGCCGTATTTTCGCCGCTCGTGCGGGATCCGCCGCAGCAGGAAACACAGTTTGGGTAGGAATCACCTACCTGAATAGAGGTCGGCAGGAGACTATCGGCCGGTCATTTCGGCCTATTTGACTGCGAGCACAAAAAAAGAGTATTTTCAAGCGTTTTATTTGCCCGAAAATCAGGTATTTGTCATGGTCGCCCTTTCCATCACCAACCACAAAGGCGGTACCGGTAAAACCACGTCGGCCGTTCACATATCGGCAGCCCTGGGATTGAGCGGCCATCGCGTACTCCTCATCGACCTGGATCCACAAGGATTTTTAACCCGAACGCTCGGCTGCCCTGAACCTCCGGAGGAAGAATCCTCCCTCATGCTGTTCGACCCGAACGTGGACCTCCGTCAGGTCAAGGTGGTTCAGATGAAAGGGTTCAACTTGCTTCCTTCATCCAGCGGCCTAACCCGGGTCATGCGCAGGCTGAATAAGCCCACCGATGTATTCTGGGTAAAGGAGGCCATGCAGCAGGGGCTGGATTATGATCTGGTCATGTTCGACACGGCGGCGGCGGTCACGGTGTTCAGTCTGAACGCACTCGTGGCGAGCCGGCATGTACTCATACCGGTGACCCCGGAGTACCAGCCCGTAATCGGAGCCGAGCAAACATTCCATACGGTTCGGTTGGTCCAGGATAAGCTAAACCCGGATCTGACGGCTCCCATTTTTCTGTGCACCCAGGTGGATGCACGTAAGCGCACGCATCAGGCTTACCGGAAGTACTTGCAGAAGCATTACGGCGATGCCGTCATGAAGACGATCATCCGAACGAATGCAGCGCTCTCCGTGACGTATTCCGACGGCACCACGACCTTCGATCATGATCCGTACTCGCGAGGGGCCCGGGATTATGCCAACGCTACGGATGAACTCCTGCACCTCATCCGGCGGAGCGAGACGTCGCCGGCTTCGGCCACTGTCCCGCCGGAAGTGCAAGCCGAAACCGTTGTACAGGCCTGATAATGAGCGAAGTCCCTGAACCGGGTACCGGAAGGTCGCGAGGTCGGTCGGGTTTGTGGTTGCTTCTGCTCGCAGTTCCCCTTGCGGCGGGTTCGCTGTACGTTTTATCGGCGCCTGCGGGCCCGCTTTCACCCCCGGGAGAATTGCTCGATCCGGTAGATGGACTCTATGCCAGCGCCCGGGCCGCAGGCTACACGGCCGAGGAGTTAGTAGCCATCCCTCAGTTGGCGCAGCCCGTAACGGTAATCCGGGATGAGCGAGGCGTGCCGCACATATTTGCCGCGTCGGACCGAGACGCCGTCATCACGCTCGGATACGTAGTGGCGCAGGATCGTTTGTTTCAGATCGATTTCCTGTCGCGTGTTGGTTCCGGAAGGCTATCCGAGGTGCTGGGGCCGTCCGCCGTCGAGATGGACCGCTTCCTTCGGCAGACCGGCATGGAACGGGGGGTGCATCGCAACCTGGAGCGGCTGAACCGGGAGGGCGGGATCGAAAAAGACCTGGCGCAGTGGTACGGAATAGGCGTCAATGCCTGGATATCACAGCTCGAGGCAGCGGACCTGCCCTTTGAAATGCGCCTGTTGGGGTACGAACCGCAACCGTATACGGTTACTACGGCGCTTCGGGTGCTGCAATACATGACTCTGGACCTGACCTTTCGTACGGATGAGCCGGCGCTCGACGCCGTTCGCAAGAAACTGGATCCCGGAGAGCGTAGCCGGCTGTATCCCTCGCAGTCCTGGCTGTACCGGCCCATTATCCCGTTATTGCCCGGCGAACCCGTGGGCGGGATGATCAATGGACCGGTCTACGGCTCTTCGTTGCGGGAATCCGTGGCCGCGAAGGGGATTGCAGCCGGTACGCCCCTGGAGGAATGGCTGAATGGAACCATTGCCGAAGGATATCTCCATGGAAAGGGTTCGAACAATTGGGCCGTTCATGGAAACCGCTCGTCTACCGGCGCTCCCATTCTGGCGGGAGACATGCACCTGCGCCTCACGCTGCCGGCTATCTGGTACGAAGCCCATATCGTGACGCCTACGATAAATGCCTATGGCGTCACGATCCCTGGTGCGCCGATTCTCGTCGAGGCTTACAACGACTTCGTCGGTTGGGCTTTTACCAACACCGGGCTCGATCAGGTGGACCATTACGCACTGGAAATAGACTCCTCGGCTTCCCGGTACCGGTATAACGATACATGGCGTGCATTTGAAACGAAGCTGGACACCATTTACGTCAAGGGCGCCGAACCCGTTGTGGATACGTTATATGCGTCCCACTGGGGGCCTGCTCTCGTAGGGCAGGAAAGAGCCATAGCCATACGGTGGGTGGGTCATGAAACGAGCCGGACGCTCCGCGCCCTGTGGGAAATGATCCATGCGGTTGACCTGGCATCCTTTGACCGGGCCACCCGATTCTGGGATACGCCCAGTCAGAACATACTGGCGGCGGATATCTACGGAAACATAGCCATCAGGGCAACGGGCTATCTACCGATCCGGGCAGGCAAAACGGGCGCCGGATTGCTCGACGGGTCGTCCGATAGCGACGCATGGGTAGGGCGTATTCCATTTGACGAGCTGCCGCACGCCCGTAATCCCGAGATCGGCTATCTGACCTCTACCAATCAGCAGCCCATCGGAGCAGGATATCCTTACTATTTGAAAGGAGACTGGCAGGATAGCTACCGGTCTCTTCGCATCGATCAACTGTTGGGAAGCAAGCCGCGACATAGCGTAGAGGACGTCATCAGGTATCAGTCCGACGTTCACGCAGTGCAGCGGGATCTGTTCGTCCCCCTTCTGGATACCCTGAGCGGTCTATCGGAGCGGGCCGACACACTGCGCAGCCTGCTCGTCCGCTGGAACGGGGAGACGGCGACTGATCTTCCGCAGCCGCTCATTCTGGACGAGTTTCTTTCCACTCTGGAACGCAACGTATGGGATGAGGAAGTATTCGGTCAACCCGTCCATCTGCTTACATACGATCAGTCACGTCGTACGGTAGGTCGGAGCATTCTAAAAACTTCCCCACCCCGGCCAAACCAGACCGACCTCTATCGGCTCCTGATCGAACATCCGGAATCCGGATGGTTCGACCGGGTTTCTACTCCGGTACGCGAGCACGCCGGAGATATATTGCGTCAGTCTTTGGAGGAAACGGCGGACTCCCTCTGGATCAGGTATGGAGAGAAAATAGACGACTGGCAGTGGGGCAAGCACCATCGGATCGAATTCCGCCACTTGCTGCAGTCCGATGCAACCCGGGCCCTTTCGCGCGGTCCTTTTCCGTATCCCGGCTTCGAAGGTACGCTGTCGCCCGCAGGCAGCCGGCTCACGCATCACAGTGCGAGCTGGCGGATGGTGGTCGATTTCTCGAAACGACCTCCGCAGGGTTTTGGAGTGTATCCCGGCGGCCAGAGCGGGAATCCGTTCAGTCCGTTGTACGATAGCCACCTGTCCCGGTATCTTTCGTTTACGCTTTTCGACCTGCACAAGCCCGTGTCGCCTTCCGACCTCGACCCCGAAAACGTGCTCTCCACACTTCGGTTGATCCCCGGCGGACGTTGACGTGTTTTTTGCGGTGTCGCAGACGCCGGATTTCATTCCCGGCAATCCAACCGAAACGAAATGTCCAGAACGAGAGAACACCAATTTTCGTCCCGGCTGGGCCTGCTCCTGAGCGTTCTCGGTATTGCCGTAGGAACGGGCAACATCTGGCGTTTCCCGAGGATTGCAGCACAGAACGGAGGTAACGAGGGCGCCGGGGCATTCCTGATTTCCTGGATCATTTTCCTTTTCATCTGGAGCATTCCTCTGATCATCGCCGAGTATGCGTTGGGCCGCAAGGGTCGTATGGGCGTCGTCGGCTCGTTCGTTCGCAGCGCCGGCGAACGATTTGCATGGGCCGGGGCCTTCGTCGGCCTGGTAGCGACGTGCATCATGTTCTACTACTCGGTTGTCACGGGCTGGTGCTTTTATTACTTCATAGCGGTAGCCACGAGCGCCCTTCCTCAGTCCACTGAAGCTTCGCAAGCCCTGTGGACCGGGTTTCAGGATGGATGGGGGCCGCTCGGGTTTCACGCGCTGGCCGTCGGTATGGGAGCCGTCGTTATTCTCAGAGGGGTGCGGTCCATCGAGCGCGTAAGCTTCGTTCTAATCCCGGCCCTGTTCGTTATCATTCTCGTATCGCTCGTCCGCACACTGACGCTTGAAGGCGCGGCCGACGGCATCGCATTCCTTTTTACCCCGCAGTGGAATCTGCTGTTAAAGCCGCAGACGTGGCTTGAAGCGCTCACGCAGAATGCGTGGGATACGGGAGCCGGCTGGGGGCTCATCCTGACTTACGGCGCCTATATGCAGCCGAAGCACGGAATCGTGAAGAACGCTTTCATGACCGGCATCGGCAACAACACCGTATCGATCCTGGCCGCCGTCATTCTCTTCGGCACCGTTTTCGCCGTTCTCGGCGCCGAAATGCCCAAAGAGGATGTACTGGGAGTTATGCGGGATAGCGGCCCTGCTTCCACCGGGCTCACATTCATATGGATGCCCCTTTTGTTTGCCCGGATGCCGTTCGGCGCCTTTCTGGCTGCTCTGTTCTTTCTGGGCCTCTCCTTCGCAGCGTTTACGTCGCTCATCTCGATGATCGAACTGGCCGTTCGCGTCGTCGTCGATCTGGGGGCGCCCCGATGGAAGGCCGTCATCGGGGTTGCGACAGGGGGATTCGTGCTGGGAATGCCGTCGGCGATGGACCTGAATGTTCTCGGCAATCAGGATTTCGTCTGGGGGGTGGCGCTGATGCTCTCGGGAGCTCTCGTAGCGTTTGCCGTCATTCGGAACGGAGTTGGTCGATTCAGAAAAGAGGTCGTGAATAAGGCAAAAGGTGACTGGCATGCCGGCATCCTCTGGGAAGTACTGATCCGTTGGGCCGTCCCATTGCAAGCGCTCATCCTGATGATCTGGTGGTTATACCTCTCGGCAACCGTGTATGCACCGACGACCTGGTACGATCCGCTGGATCCGTATAGTGTCATGACCTGTCTCGTGCAATGGGGTTTAGCCCTTTTAGCGGTCTTGCTGCTGAACCGATGGTTGGTTGCCGGAATGCGCCGAGCGCATACCTTGTAACATATGCATTACGAAACGGCAGGCGGCCGGGCCTGGAACGAATTTAGTTTTTACGGCTTCCAAAAGGATGCGGTTTGGTTCGATCATTGCATCGTGTGAATGCAAAGAAGGCATCGGACATATTACGGAATGAGAGAAATCATGACGATACTTAATATCAAGCAAACGACGGTACTCATGCTGGCCGTCTGGTCAATCGGTTCAGCCGCCGTTACGGCATCTGCGCAGGGAATCGGCCAGGGAGCCAAAATGCCGCTGGCAAACGAAGCGTTCGAGACCTACAGCGGGTCCTCCGCCACGCTGAGCGGCCTGCGGGGAGGCTCGGGGACGGTGCTCATTTTTTGGAGCAACGAGTGCCCCTGGGTGAATAAACTGGAAGGCCGCGTGCAGAGCCTGGTGAATGAGTTTTCCGGGCGGGGCATTGGCTTCGTCCTGATCAATTCGAACGATCCGGTGGCCTTTCCGAAGGAATCGCCCGCTTCCGGAATCAAGTCGAGTTGGCCGGACCGATATCTAGTGGACAAAAACTCGACGCTGGCACGCGCGTTGGGTGCGAGCCGCACGCCGCATGTGTTCCTGTTCGATGCGAGTGATGCCCTCGTGTTCTCCGGCGCCGTTGATGACAGTCCCGGCGATCCGGGGAATGTCAAAAACGCATACCTCAAGGACGCTTTGAACGCCATACTGAGTGGTTCCGGTGTTTCCGCGCCGGAGACGAAAGCGTTCGGTTGCACGATAAAGCTGAAAGGCTGATTCGCTTTTTTTGAAAGGAATCGGGATAAGGGCTCTTACGCAAGGGCCCTTATTCATTTCGTTCAGCAGCCTATCAAATTTGCCTACCTCGTGATGTCATGGCCTTTTGTCGCTGCCGTCGAGTGGTGGAAAACCACAGGGTCAAGAGGACAGCCTTTCGCATGGCGGCCCGTCGGCGCCCTCGGCAGCAGTGATGGGTAGTGCCTCCCGCGTAATTTGTATGTAAAGATGCTTCTTCAGGGAGGGGTGCGCGGTTTAAATATCGGCGCGCGGCGTTTTTTGACGGTAGCTTAGTAGCTTAACGGCAAGCATTCGGTACCCTAAACGAAACAGACGATTCATGGAGCGTTTACCAGAGAGAGTCGGATCACAGCCTGCCGAGATCGTTGAAGCGGATCGGCAGTTGCCGTCCGGGGCCAACAAGGTGGAGCGAATCACCCAGCACACGAAGGGGCTGGTCGAGGACCTGACCTCGTGGGTAGAACTCAAGCTCAAGCTTACCCAGATAGAGATCGAGGAGAAGATCGATGCAAAGGTAAACCGGGCCGCCGTCGGTGTGATCGTAGGGGTTATGGCTCTGATTACCGCGCTTTTTGCTCTCATTACCCTGGCGCTGGGTATAGGGGCGTGGTTGGGCCATCCGGCATGGGGATTCCTCGTAGTTACCTTGCTACTGGCGCTCATTACGGGAGTCATCATTGCCGTAAAGCCACACCTGATACCCATCCGTCAACAACCTTCGGAAAAGAAGCAGTCCGAATCAGAAACCAGTATCGTTAAAGCCTGAGGTACGGAAGTAATGGCATTCAAAACAGAAGAAGGTTTTGCCGGACCAGCGCTCTCGCGGGATGAAGTGGAGGCGCGATTGCGCACCAGGTCCGAGAATATTTCCCTTCGGATAGAAGCATTGCAGGCCGAGGTCGGTACGCTGGGAGAAGCAATCAGGGAAGCCGTATTCAGGAATCCGCTGGTCGGCCTGGGAGGAGCGATCGTGCTGGGTGCTGTGGTGGGCCTGCTTTTCGGTAAGAAAAAGCCATCCGGCGAGTATACGCGGGCAGCCGTTCCCGGATCGGCCGGAGCGGCGCACCGTGCGCTGGTAGATGCGTATGTTGACGCCGTCGTCGAACACGCCCGTCGGGGGGCGCGCTCCGGAAAGGATGTGGGCAGAGCGGTGCGAGATGCCCTGTCCGACCGGGTGCCCTTGATCGTCGTTGCGCCTGAGGAAAGCAAGAAGAAGGTGGGGTTCATTACGGACATGATGCAAATGGCTCTCTCGGCTGCCGCCGGTATGGCCGTTCGTACGGGCATGGACGCATTGGCCAACAAACTCGTACTGAAGGACATCATCGAGCATGAAAATGCCGTCGTGGACGACGCTGAGCCGCATGGGGCGAGTGAAACCGCGCTGTAAGGGCGCCGGTAGGATCGGCGTGGCGAGTAACTCGGATGCTCGTTCAGGGGCTGCGATTGTCTTTCGATTGTAGTACTTTCCGGGGTTGCTTCCACCGGGCACGTCCACCGATCTCCGGCATACGAATCCATACCTTTCCCAATCATGCGCATCGTGCTATTCGGCCCTCCCGGAGCGGGTAAAGGGACGCAGGCCAGGCTTCTCTGCGAGCGATTTCACCTTGAGCATATTTCCACGGGAGACATCATACGAGGTGTCATAAAGAGCACGTCCGCGCTCGGCGAAGAAGCGAGGAAATACGTCAACCAGGGCAAATTGCTTCCGGGCGTGCTCGTCCGACAGCTCGCCGAATCAGCCATCGAGCGAGCAGGATTTCAACGGTTCGTCCTTGACGGGTATCCTCGCACCGTCGAACAGGCGGAATGGCTGACCCATTTTCTGGGCGGTCGTGGTCTGGATGTCGATGCCGTCATTAACATCCGGGTGCCCGTCGAAGACATCGTTCAGCGGTTATCACGGCGGCGGATCAATCGGATCACCGGCGAATCCTATCACCTCGACTTCAATCCCCCTCCTCCGTCGATCGATCCACTGGATATCGTGCAACGGCCCGACGATGAACCGGCCGCCATACGAAAGCGACTGGAAGTGTATGCTGAAGAAACCCAGGCTGTGCTCGATTACTATCAACCAACCGGATTGCTAAACCACATCGACGGAACGGGTAGCGTGGAAGACGTATCGGGGCGGATTCTAGCCATTGTCGATCAGGCCGTGCGAATGTAAGGGATGCACACACGCGGATTACCCCCAATGTCGATGGATGGACCGGTGCATGATTGTCTCGATCCTGCCGCGCATGTAGATGTCCTGAGGCGCACGGTAGACGAGGGACTGGCGAAACTGCTGGAAAAAACCGAGCGGACGCCGCTATTCGAACCGATAGCCCATATTCTTTCCGGCTCCGGTAAACGATTCAGGCCGCTTCTCGTGCTGTTGAGCGCCGAGGCGTTCGGTATATCGACGGAGAAGGCCCTTCCGGCAGGACTGGCCGTAGAGGTGTTCCATAATTTTACACTGGTGCACGACGACATCATGGATAATGCCCCTACCCGTAGGGGTATTCCAACCGTGCACGAAAAATGGGACCAGAGCACGGCGATCTTGACGGGTGATCTGCTGCTTGCGCTTTCCTACAATCTGCTGGCCGAAGTCGATGCAGTGCGCCTGCCGGCTATTATGCGGCGTTATTATGAGATGATTTCCGATCTTTGCCGGGGCCAGGCGCTCGATAAGGCATTCGAGGATCATGACGACGTTACGCTGGCGCAGTATCTTGACATGATCGACGCGAAGACCGGTGCGCTGGTCGAAACGTGCCTTGAAATGGGGGCGCTCCTCGCCGGAGCGAGCGACGATGCCGTTAGTCTCCTGGGGTCGGTCGGCAGGCACGTCGGGAGGGCATTCCAGATTCAGGATGATTTGCTCGACCTCGTAGCTGACGATACGCGCTGGGGAAAGACGATTGGAGGGGATTTGTTGGAAGGGAAAAAAACATTTTTGGTTCTGCTGGCGCTCGAGCGCGGCTCCTCCGACGACCGGGCATGGTTCAGGAGCCTGGTACGACGTAAAGGAATCACTGCCGAAGAAGTGCCGGAAGCCAGAGCCCGCCTGGAGCGCGCAGGGGTGCTGGATGCAGCGGCCTGCGCCGTTCGGGAGCATACGCAGGCGGCCCTCGACCTGCTGCAATCCCTTCCGACCGGTCCGGGAGTCGAAACAATCTCCTGGTTGATTCGAACAATGCAGGCGCGTGCGCATTAGTCGGTACTCCCACCCGCTTCCGGTTGTTTAGCCGGGAGCAGCCCCATACACAACGAGAGCAGTTCCTGGATGATCGTCAAAGAAGTTACCGTAACCAATCGGGCCGGCTTGCATACCAGACCGGCCTCCATGATTGTGCGCACCGCGTCGCAATTCCAGGCAGAGTTTTATATTCAGAAAGACGGATACGAGATCAACGGCAAAAGCATCATCGGAGTGATGACCCTCGCTGCGGAACAGGGCTCGACACTCACGTTGATCCTGGAAGGAAAGGACGAAAAGGAGGCTGCGGAATCGCTGGTGGAACTATTCGAGCAGGGATTTGGGGAGGTGAAATAAGTAGCTTTCGTGTACGGTCGGGTTCTAATGGTAAACGTGGGGACATTAGTGGTTACGGACGTAAAGGAGGCTCCGGACATGGCGCATCAACCCTCGGTGGAGCGCCAGGAACTCGTGCTACAGGGCATCGGCGTGGCTCCGGGCATTGCAATCGGACCCGTTTACCTGTATGCCCGGGACGCGTTTACCGTTGAAGAACGTCGGCTGAACGAGTGTGACATTCAGGCGGAACTGGAGCGGTTCGAGCAGGCCGTCAGCCGGAGCGAGAATGAACTGCGCCGCATCAGCTCCGTAGCAAGGGAAAAGCTGGGGGAGGAAAGCGCCGGGATATTTGAAGCGCAGGCGCTCATGCTTCGGGATCAGGCCGTTTACGATGCCGTCGTGGACCGGATAAAAAATGTGATGCACAGCGCCGATTTCGCTGTGCACGATGTGATGACGAGCCACCGCCGCGTCATCAATGCCAGTGAAAGCGAATACCTCCGGGAACGGGCCAATGACTTACTCGACGTACAGGAACGCATCATCCGGCAGTTGAGGCGGGGCAAGATCGTTTCGGCTATCGACAGGGATACCATCGTCATTGCCGAAAGCCTTTCCGCTGCAGACATCATTCTCTTTAGCCGGCGTAACATTCTGGGCTGCGCCATCGATTTCGGAGGGCCTACATCTCACGTTTCCATCATGGCCCGCGCCCTCAACGTGCCGGCCGTCGTCAGCCTCCACGGGGTTACCGAAGTCGTAAAGACCGGAGACCTCGTCGTACTCGACGGATTGCACGGGCGCGTCGTCATCAATCCGACACCGGAAACGCTGAATAAATACAGAGTACAGCAGGAACGGTACCGGCACTTTCTGGAGGCCCAGAAATTCCTGACGCCTCTCGTAGCCGAGACACTGGACGGGCATCGCATCTCCTTGCGAGCCAATGTGGAACTCAAAGAAGAGATAGATTGGCTAAAGGAGTTTGGAGCGGAAGGAATCGGGCTGTTCCGAACGGAAATGCTGTTTCTGATGCAGGGCCGTGTCGATCTGTCCGAAGAGGAACAGTTCGGGGTGTACCGGAAGATCGTTGAGCGGGTGGGACCGGCCGTTACCACGTTTCGCGTACTGGACCTGGGAGGTGATAAAGTACTCCCGCTGGCGCATCGGGAAATGAACCCCTTCCTGGGCTGGCGCGGGATACGCATTCTGCTGGAAAAAACGGACCTCCTCGTTCCCCAGATTCGCGCTATCCTGCGGGCAAGCGCTTTCGGACCCCTGCGCATCCTCCTGCCGATGATAACGGACATCAAGGAGGTGAGGCTGTTCAAGGACTTGCTGGAAAAAACGAAAGCGGCGTTGCGTGAGGAGGGGAAAGCCATGAGTTCCGACGTTCCTGTGGGCATTATGGTGGAGGTGCCCGCCGTCGTGCTATCGGCCGACATCTTCGCGAAAGAAGTCGATTTCTTCTCCATCGGCAGCAACGATCTTACACAGTATACCCTTGCCGTGGACCGGGGGAATGACCTGGTTTCACAGATGTATGAAGAACTCCACCCGGCGGTCCTGTCCCTCATTAAAATGACCGTCGAGGCCGCTCGCGCCCACAGCATCCCGGTGGGGATATGCGGCGAGCTGGCCGCTAACCCGGAAGCTACCCCCATCCTGGTAGGGCTTGGCCTGACCGAACTGAGCCTATCACCCCGATATGTGCCCGAAGTCAAGCGCATCATTCGGGCAATCAGGCTGGAGGAAGCCCGGCAGCTGGCAGAGCGCGCCGTTGTCGCGGAAAATGCGGCTGCGGTTGCCGCTTTGACGAGCGCCTGGCTCAAGGAACGCGCCTACGAAATGGCGCATCTGGAGGACAACTGACCCCCATACTTTTTCAGTTATGAAAACCGAACAAATTCGCCGGGTCGATTCCCGGAATATGTACGATCGCATCGCCCAGTTCCCACAGCATTTCAGGGAAGCTCGCGGCATAAATATCGAGGGAGATGTCGTCGGGGTGAGCGACGGGATTGAAAGCGTCGTAGTCGCCGGAATGGGAGGATCGGCCATCGGCGGCGATCTCTTGAAAAGCTATGCCTATACAGAGGCAAAGAGCCCGATATCGGTCGTCAGAGGGTACACGCTTCCGGCGATAGTGAATGACCGCACTTTGTTAGTCGTCTCCAGCTTTTCGGGGCATACGGAGGAAACGCTCGCGGTGATGGAACAGGGGTTGCAGCGAGGAAGCCGTATCGTTTGCATCGCCTCCGGGGGCGAGGTACTGGATCGCGCCGGAGCACGGCGTTTGCCGTACATCAGGATACCCGGCGGGATGCCCCCCCGGGCCGCTCTCGGGTATTCATTCGGAGCATTGCTGAACCTGGCGAACCGGATCGGCCTGATTTCGGTTACCGACACGGTGTATTCCGAAGCCGACGCCCTGCTGTCCGAACTAACCGGATTATACGGTGATCCGTCCGGCAACGAAGCGTTGACTCTTGCCGAAGCACTGGCCGAGCGGCTGCCCGTCGTCTATAGCGGCAGCGAGCTACTCGACGCGGTAGGCGTCAGACTGCGGTGCCAGATCAATGAAAACAGCAAAAGGCTGGCGTACGGCAACAGCTTCCCGGAACTCAACCACAACGAAATCATGGGGTGGGAGGACGAAGGAACCTTGCCGGCAAAAGTTGGAGTAATCGTACTGCGAGACAGAGACGACCACCCGCGAGTGCAACAACGTATCGATGTGACCCGCGAGATCGTATCCGAACGGGCAGGCTATTGGACCGAAGTATGGAGCCGCGGCGAAAGCCGGCTCGCTCGTATGCTTTCACTCGTCAATTTTGGCGACTGGGTGTCCCTGTACCTGGCCGTTCTCCTTGGCGCTGACCCAACCCCCATCGGATTCATCGATCGACTCAAACAGGCACTCTGACCGGCGCTACAGGGGCCGGGAGAGCTTACGGTGCATTTTTTCGGGCCCATAGGAACGCGGCCGGTATAACCGGCGTTGCCCTAAAGGCTGCGTAATAAAGCAATTGCCCGATTTTCCGATTTGTGGTTGAGGGAGGAAAGAGGGCAACGCTATTGCCGGGTCCGCAACGGCAGGACGATTGCGGATCTCGAATCCTCCCGACTATCATCCGGCCGGCCTATGAGGTGGCGTACCCTCCTTCCTTTCCTGATCCTGTCGTACTGTTTCTGGTGGGTTGCTCCGGCCTCCGCCCAGTACGGATACCATTTCGGCAGGAATAAGGTACAGTACGAGAATTTCGACTGGAACGTGCTGAAAACGGAGCACTTCGATGTGTATTATTACCCGGAGATGCGCGAACTGGCCGAGCACGGCGCTTTTTTTGCGGAAGAGGCGTACGTCGAACTTCAGAACCGGTTCAACTACTCCCTGAACCGGAGAATCCCCCTCATTTTTTACTCCTCGAACATACATTTCAAGCAAACGAACGTCACGCCGGGGTTCATTCCGGACGGAGTGGGAGGGTTTTTCGAGTTTCTGAAGGGCCGCGTGGTCATCCCGGCCAATGGTGACATTCATCGATTCCGGAGAGTGGTCAGGCACGAGATGGTCCACGTGTTTACGCACGCCAGAGTTATCCGCACGCTCCGAGACCACCGTATCCCGGCGGATCGTTTCCTGCCGTTGTGGTTCACGGAGGGTCTGGCGGAATACTGGTCCGGCGAGCCGGATTACCAGCATGAGATGATGATGCGGGACGCAATATTTTCCAACTACCTCGTTCCGTTGGAAAATATCGATCGCATAGCCGGCACCTACCTGATGTACAAACAGGGAGAAGCGATTTGCCGTTTCATCTCGGAGGAGTACGGAGAGGAGCGATTGCTTAACCTGATGGATAACGTCTGGCGAGATCGGGACTTCCGTGTCGTCATGGAATGGGTGCTTCAGGATAAATTTGCACGTATCGCGGAGCGGTGGCAGGGGTGGCTCAAGGAGCAGTATTACCCGGCCCTGGAGTCGGTCGATATCGCATCATACGCCGCCGGGGGGATCGGCACGGAAGGGTTCAACTCCAAGCCCGCGTTCTACCGGTTCAAGGACGGAGCCCGAAAGGTGTATTACGTCGGTAACCGGACAGGATACACCAACGTGTACCAGGTAACCGTGGACTCGCTGCACCGCCCGCTGGAGCGGTCGTCTGTGCTCATTCGGGGGGAACGTGGGGATCGGTTTGAAGCATTTCACCTCTTTGAAAGCCGTATCAGCGTCTCTTCGGACGGCAAGCTGGCATTCGTCACCAAAAGCGGCGGGCAGGACGTCATCCACGTTTACGATCTCGAAAAAGATGAAATGGGGCCCACGTATGGCTTCGAGGGCCTGGTTGCCGTGTACAGCCCCGATTGGAGCCCCGACGGGAGAAAACTCGTCTTTTCCTCCATAGCGCAGGATGGATTCAGCGACCTGTACTCCTACGATACGGATAACGGCAAGCTCTTGCGATTGACCGATGATGCCTACGATGATCGCGATCCCGCGTGGAGTCCGGACGGAAGCCGGATCGTTTTCTCGTCGGATCGTACGTCCGAGGGATATGATGCGGCGTATAACTTGTTTGCCTTCAACGTGGAGTCCGGTCAAATCGACTATGTAACGTATGGCTCCCGTTTCGACTTCTCCCCCGAGTGGAGCCCCGATGGGAAGCACCTCGTATTTATCAGCACGCTGAAGGATAGCACCGGACGGTATACGGCTCAGAACGTGTGGACGGCCGATATGTCATCCGAAGTGCAGGAGCCGGTGGTAGCCTCGACAGCCGATGTGGCCACTTCGGAAGGGTCGTGGGGAGGTGCGAAACGGACCCTCATGCAACTTACCGATGTGACGGGTGCGGCTTTCGATCCGGTTTGGACGCAGGATGACAACCTCGTCTTTTCCAGTTTCGAGCACTACCGCTTTACGGTCCGCAGCTTGCCGAACGTGGATTCGCTGATGGCGCAACCGGATCGGGAAGAAATCGTTCGTCTGGACGATCCGGGTGAAACCTGGGCGTTTGCCCGGATAGGAGCGGCGGAAGGCGCCGAGACGGCTCCGTACCGTCGCAAATACAACCTCGATATAGCGCAAGGTGCTCTGAATCAGAACCCGGTGTGGGGTACCACGGGCGGCGCTGTGCTGGCCTTTTCCGATATGCTGGGCGACGACTACTGGTACCTCATGCTGTACAATTCGGCCAGATCCCAGGGCGACTTTCTCCGCAGCCTCAATTTCTCGCTGTCAAGGGTGCAGTTGCATAGCCGGACGAACATTGCTTACGGTCTGTACCGGTACGGAGGATTACGCTACGACATTACCGACCCGGACGCACCGGGCGAGTGGCCGATTTTCTGGGAGACCATGTACGGAGGGTTCGGGGAAATCAGTTATCCGCTTTCGATGTTCCGCCGGATAGAAATCGGTACGTCGATGAACTGGAGTGACAAGGAAATAAACATCGCCGATGTGGATAGGAAAGCACTCCTGCTCTCCAACTATGCTTCTATCGTACACGACAACGCCCTTTTTGGACAAAATGGACCGATCGAAGGGTGGCGAGCCAGCCTGACGGCCGCTTACACCACCGATGTGCTTTATTCCAACGTCAATTATTTTACGACGATCGCCGATATCAGGCATTACTGGAGGTTATCGAGACAGATCACTCTCGCCTCCTGGGCCATGGGCCGGCTCAATGAGGGACGCGAAGCCCGATTGTTCATCCTGGGCGGAAGCTGGGATCTTCGCGGGTACGACATGTTCAGCATTCGCGGCAAGAAGCTATGGTTTACCTCGCACGAGCTGCGCTTTCCAATTTTGAATGCACCCTCGGTGTTTCTGCCGGTCCTTGCGCCCTTTGGAATCTCCA
Source organism: uncultured bacterium (assembly GCA_965365445.1). Classification (GTDB taxonomy): domain Bacteria; phylum Bacteroidota; class Rhodothermia; order Rhodothermales; family DASSAV01; genus CBDUBS01. Next base: position 18,143 of record CBDUBS010000019.1, read on the forward strand.
ACCTGAGGGGCGCCCTCTTTCTCGATGCGACACACGTCTGGAACGGTGGGTACTACGACCGGCAGCGGCTTCCTCTGGCGAGCAGCGCGCTGACCACCGGCCAGACGATTGGCTCGGCGGGCCTCGGTTTTCGGCTCAATCTGTTCGGCGGTTTCGTCCTTCGGTATGATATCGGCTACCGCTTCTACGAGGGCTTTCGCGAACGCGGTGATCGACCCTTCAAGCAGTTTTTCTTTGGATGGGATTTCTAGCATTCGCCGCCCATCCGGCACTCGTAAGGCTGTCGTTGCCCATGTCGCGTCGTTTCCGTCATCTTCAGATCGTCCTTTGCGGGGTTTGTGTGATCCTTGGCTCTGGATGCCGAACCTTGCAACTTCAACAGCCCACAACGCTCAATGAAACCGACTGGACGGTCGAAGGAGACGCAGCCGGGCACGCATACCACGTTCAGGCCGGCCCTGCCCCTCCGCTCGAGGTGGCATGGACGTACAATGCCACGGCAGGCTTCGGCCCCGGTTCGCCTATTGTGGTGGGTAATCTGGTTCTGGTGGGCAATCGAAAAGGTGAGGTCCACGGCATCCGACTGGATACGGGAAAGCGGGTCGGTTTGCGACGCTTTGGAGCATCCATCGAGGGCACGCCGGTTGTCGATGGCGGAATCGTCTACGTTCCCGTTGCCTGGGGAGGCCGTTCCGTTCAAGCGTACAAGCTGTCATCGGCAGGAACCGTATGGCAGACCGACCATCCACCCGTTGAATCCGGATTGGTCATCCACAACGGGCTTTTATACGCTGTCGATGTGGAGGGAACCGTCCGGGCCCTCGTTTCGGGTTCGGGTATGGAACGCTGGGCCGCCGATCTGGGCGGGGGGCGTTTTCCGGCCAGCCCCGTCCTTGTAAACGATGACGCGCTGGTTGTGGCGGATGACCGGGGGTTGATAAATGCCTTGAACCCGTCTACCGGCGCGGTCCTCTGGAAACGGCAACTAAACGCTCCCGTACAGGTTACTCCCTCCTCTGACGGCCGAAAAATCTATTTTGCCACCACCCGGGGAAGGTTGGCCGCGATAGACCCATCCGACGGAAACATGGTATGGTCGTTTGAAGCGCCCGACACGACCGTGTACCTGACCACGGCGGCTGTATCGCGCGAGCAAGTCGTATTCGGCGGTTCCGACGGCATCCTGCGCTCTCTCGATCCGGCTTCCGGAACCCTGATGTGGTCGTTTCAGATCGATGAAGCCTTTTCTTCGGCTCCGCTCATTGCAGGGAATGTGGTGTATGCCGGCAGTATGGGAGCTAACCTGTACGCCCTCGATGCAGAGACCGGCGCCCTGCTCTGGTCGGAAAAACTAAAAGGCCGCGTAAAATCCGGGATGGCGGCGGCAGGAGATCGCCTGGTGGTGCTTGCGGAACCCAATCTCGTTTATCTTTTCAAGCCGGAGGAAAGCTATGCGGCAAAGCCTTAACGGCATGGGGATTCTGGTGCTCGCGTTGCTCTGCAGCGAACCCTCGAAGGCACAGTCGGGCATTCTGATTCAACTCGAAACGAATGCCCCGGAGGGAATCGTTTACGCCGACTCTACCGCCCTCGGACCTGCACGGATCGGAACGTTCGTCGTGCCGGCAAACACGCGCGAAATAAGGATGCTTCCTCCGGGCTCGGCGTCGTGGACCATCGAGCCGATCCGGTTCTTTCTTCCACGGGATACTACGCGTGTCGTCTCGGTTCGGTTGGATTTTCCCTACCACTATCGCATCGAATCCGTCCCGTTCGGAGCGGAAGTTTATCTGGAGACCGAAAGCGGGAGCACCCGGTTGGGGGTTACTCCGCTGGTTCACCGCAGCGACCAATCCGTTGCAGGAATATTCAGGTTAAGGAAACCGGGATACGTATCGGAAACCGTGAATCCGGAGCCGCAAGTCTGGAGCCGCTACTCGGTACTCATGTCGCCGGTGGTTTCTGAAATGGTTGCGTCATCGGAGGTCGAATGGCAACCGCCGGCCCGTTTCCGTTCGTGGATCGATTACTCGGCTATAGGGCTGGCGGTGGTATCCGGCGCTCTTGCCGTACATTACAAGTTCAAGGCGGATCGCCGGTATGATTTGTACACACGAAGCGGCGATGCCTCGCTAAAGGATGATGTAAAACGATTCGATACGCGCGCCGCCATCGGCCTTGCCGGAATGCAGGTAGGCATCGGAGTTTTTGCCCTGCGCCTTGTGATTCGTTGAAAGCGTGATGTAGATTCGCCCTTGATGCAGGCGTTACGTTAATCCAATCCGAAATACCGTGCTAAAAGAAACGCTGGCGCAGGATTTGAAGGAAGCTATGCGGGCCAAACATGACGCTCGGCTCCGTACCATTCGATCGTTGCGGGCTGCGCTGCTCGAAAAGGAAATCGAGGAGCGGCAGGGCGGGATAGCCGTCCTGACGGAAGACCAGGAGCTGGCGGTGGTGCAGAAACAGGCCAAGCAGCGAAGGGATGCCATAGAGCAGTACCGGGCCGCCGGTCGAGACGACCTGGTCGTGCGGGAATCCGAGGAGTTGGAGATTCTTCAGGGATACCTTCCCCAACAGGCTTCCGAAGACGAAATACGCCGGATCGTGCACGAGGTCATCGTAGCGACGGGCGCTGCATCTCCCAGAGATATGGGAAGAGTTATGGGAGAGGCCGTTAAACGCCTGCGCGGAAAAGCGGAAGGTAGACGAATCCAGCAGTTGGTACAGGAAATTCTGCAAGGGCTGAAACAGCCCTCCTGAACCCGTGAACGCATCCGGTGGGCGGTTTTGAATGACTTGTTAACTCCATGGGAACGCTGGACCTGGTTATTCTGCTCGTACTGGTGCTGGGCCTGGTGCACGGCCTGTTTACCGGTTTAGTGAAACAGGTAGTGGGGCTGGCAGCAGTGATCCTGGGGTTTATTCTCGCCGCCGTTTTTCGTCAGGCCGCCGGAGAGTGGGTGGCTGATGCCTTTGGCCTTCCGCTCTTCCTGGGCACGGCCGCCGGTTTCGCACTCATCTTTACGGCGGTTCAGGCGATTGCATTTGTCGTGGTTCGCGTAATGGAGCGCGTCCTCGGAGCCCTGCACCTCTCCGTGCTTAATCGGGCGGCCGGGGGAGTGGCCGGCGTTTTCCGATCCGCTTTTTTGATCAGTGTAATCCTGTTTCTGCTCGGCTATCTGGGGGTGCCGTCGGAAGAAACCCGGAGGGAGTCAACGCTTTTTACACCCGTAGCCTCCGTATTGCCGGTCGCCTGGAATTACGTGGCGGAACACTGGTCCACCATCGAGCGAATTCCCGATTTCAGGCGCCGCGATAAAGGCTGATCTTTACCACCGGCCGGGGGAAACGCCGTCTCGGTGTTGATCGCCGGGAGGTTTTTCCTGCTTACGATGCAGGCATCGCTTTCGGTTGACTCGCTTCACCGGGCGCCTGACTACTACACCGCGCCGCAAGCATTCTCCTTTGCGGCGGTTCATGTTGTTCGCACCAGACCTATGATCCCTGTAGAACTCAAGCTGTCCAATTTTCTCAGCTACGGTACGGCTGCCCCCGCGCTCGATTTCCGGCAGTTTCACGTAGCGTGCCTGTCCGGGCGAAATGGACAGGGTAAGTCGGCATTGCTCGATGCCATGACATGGGCGCTCTGGGGTGAAGCCAGGAAGTCGAGCGAATCCAGGAAACCGGATGCAGAACTGATTCGCAACGGCACCCATCGGATGCAGGTCGAGCTGGTATTCGACGTAGAAGGGGAACGTTACCGTGTCACCAGAACGTTTGCCCTCACGAAGTCGGGAAAAACGAACCAGCCGCAGCTCGAGTTTGGTGTATTGGAGCCTTCAACCAGCACGTACCGGGCTCTTACCGCCGCTTCCATGCGCGAGACGCAGGAAAAAATCAATCTCATTCTCGGGATCGACTACGACACGTTCATCAACTCGGCCATGTTGCTCCAGGGCCGCTCCGACGAGTTCACGAAGAAAAAGCCGAGCGACCGAAAGGATATACTGGCCCGTATTCTGAATCTGGAGCGGTTCGAGGTTCTCTCCGGCCTGGCTCGGGATCGCGAGCGCACGGCATCCGATCAGATTGCGCGCATCGAGAGCGAGTGCAGCCGTCTTATCCGTGCCCTGGAGCATGAAAGCGAGTGGAACGAAGCGCTGGCAGGCGCACGGAGTCAGGCTACAGAAGAACAGAAACGACTGGAGGCCCTTCGCCAGGAGGAGCAGCAAATCGTCCGGAAGCTAAACGATCTGGATGCGGCCGAGAGGGAAGTGGAGTCGGTTGTGGCATCCATCATGAAAATTGACGAACAAATCGGGGCGCTGGATGAGGAGTCGGGTGGTCTGGAAAAACGGATTACCGAAGCGGGGGCGTTGCTCGGTCGCCGCGATGAAATTATCCGAGAATATGAACGTTATGAAAGGCTACTCAAAGAACGCGATGACCTCGACGTGAAAAGAGAGCTGCACCGGGGTCTCGAAATACGTATCACGCAGAAGGAAAACGAGCTTCGTGAGGCAAAAAGCACGCAGGACAAACGGTTGCACACCCTATCGGTCGATCTCAAAAGCGTCCGTAAGTTTAAGGATCAAGCATTGCAGCAGTTGCTCGAAGCTCCCGAGGCGCAGCGCGGATTAGCGAAGGCCAGAGCGGCCCGGGTCCGGTTTCAGGAACTACAGGCCGTTCATGACAAGCGACTCGCGCTGGAAGAGCGCAAACGCGAGATCGAGACGCGCCTGACAGGGCTGAAGGAATCGATAAACGGCCAGTATCAACGGCTAAGAAGGGAGATAGAGGAAAGAAAAGAGCAGCGGTCCGCCGAAGCCCTGGAGCAGGAGCGGGAACGCCTTAAGCACGCTGCCGATGAGTACGAGCGAGCAAGAGAACGGCTCGAAACAACCCGAAGTGAGGGACAGGCCGTTAAGGAAGAAATCGAACGCCATCTTGGTCTGGTGAAGGCGCGAAAGGCGGAGCAAGAAAAGCGTCTGGATGACTATAACCGATTCAAGAGCGCCGACAGCGGCGTTTGCCCCACCTGTCGAAGCAACCTTAGCACCGAGCGTCGGCGGCAAGTGGATGCGCGCTTTCAGGAAGAGCTCACGTTGCTGCTTGAGGAAATCGACGGTCAGGAAAAAGATATTGCCGGTTTGGAAGCTACGCGCAGCAGGTTACGGGCTACCTATAACGAATTGCAGAAGGCGCTGGAGCGTTTGAAAGAGGCGCCGGTGAATCTGGCCCGTATAGATGAACGGATCGCCCAGCGGTATAAGCAAATGGCCGAGTTGGCGGATAAGGACAAACAGGCGGCCGAGTTCAAGTCGATGCTCGATCAGGAGCAATATGGCCTGGAGGAAAGACAGGAACGCCGAAATCTCATGGAACAACTGGCGGCCATGCCGCTCGATGAGGCAGAGTATAACCGTCTACGGTCTGAATCGGAACAGATCGTGCGTTTTGAGGAAATTCTCCGCCGATTGGAGGAGGTGCGCAGCCGGAAGGACGAATACGATCGGCAGGAAAACCGACTGACCGAACAACATGCGGACCTGGCCCGACAACTCTCGGAAGGGACACCATTCGCTCCTTTCATGGAGGCCATCGCAACCCTCCGGGGTCAGTTGCAAGAGGTGGGATTCGATGCCGAGCGATTTGAGAAAGTGCGCCGGGAACTAAAAGTCCTGGGAGGAGCCGGCGAGCGGATGAAAGACCTGACGCATGCGCACTCGAACCGCGAAGAGTGGGCCCTGCGTGTCAAAAAAATACAGGAGGATCGTATAGCCGTCTGCCGGGAGCGTGTTCAGATGGAAGCACGCCGAGATCGTCTGCATGCTTCCCTGGCCGACAGGAAAAACCTGGAAGCGCGGTACGCGGAAAAACGAGAAGCCTGTAAAGCGGCCGATGAGGCGCTGGCTTCCTTTCAGCGCCTCATCGGCGACCTGACGGCCCGGCTGCAACAGGCGGAAAGGGATCGTGCAGAGCTCGAAAATCATCGGGAAGAAATGGCCCTCGTCTCTTCGGACCAGCAATTGTACAGACATCTTCGTGCGGCGTTCGGGAAGAATGGTATTCCGTCGCTGATAATCGAAGAAACCCTGCCGGACATAGAAGAAACGGCCAACGAATTGCTGGATAAACTGACGGATGGGCGCATGGAAGTACGCCTGGAGACGCTCAAGGATAAAAAAGACGGCGGTACGAAAGAAACGCTGAATATCGTCATTCGAGATGAGTTAGGCACACGTCGCCCGTATGAAACGTTTTCGGGGGGAGAGGCCTTCCGGGTTAATTTTGCCCTTCGGATTGCGCTGGCCCGGATTCTGGCGGAGCGAAACGGGGTGCGGATTCGCACGCTGGTTATCGACGAAGGATTCGGCACACAGGATGAACAGGGGGTTCAGAGCCTCGTCGAGGCCATCAATTCGATTCGCGACGACTTCGAGAAAATCATCGTCATTACGCACATGGATCAGCTCAAGGAGGCCTTTCCCATCCGAATCGAGGTGGAGAAGGATCCTGTAGTCGGGTCGCGCTTCGAAATGCTGGGGATATGAATCAACTTCTGGCGCGCCGCATCAGGACCAGGCCGCTCACGATTGCTGCGCCGCCCAATAGTTGCAAAGCAAAGAGTTTTTCACCGAGCAGCACAACGCTACTTGCTACAGCCACAAACGGAACCAGATTCCCATAGACGGCGGTTTGCGACGGACCGACATTCCGCACCGCCGTGGCCCAGATGACAAAGGTAAGCCCTGTGGAAAGCCCACCGGAAAAAACAATGGCCGCCCAGACCCAGAGGCTTACTTCGCTCCATTGCACATCCTGAAAGGTGGGGACGGCCACCCCGTATAAAATGGGCAGCGCAACCAGAATGCCCAGAAACGACAGAACCGTAGGCGGAATATCTCTGACCAGCGGACGGCTGAACGCCGTATACGATCCCCACATCATCGAGGCGATCAGGACGAGCACGTTCCCGCTGAATGTGGTGCTACGAAAATCGATGCGATGCGACCCCGCAAACACGACCGTAACCGTACCGGCCAGGACGACGAGCAGGCCGAGCCAGGCGCCCGGTTTGAGAATCTCGATACCGAAAATCCGGCTGACCACAGCGGTCCACAGCGGGGCGCCGGCCATGATCAGGGCCGCGTTGCCGGCCGTGGTACGGTCGATGCCGATGATGAAAAACAACTGATATACGACGTACCCCAGCAGTCCCAACGCGACTATTTTGACGCCGTAACGCTTTGTATAGTTGACGACGCTATCCAGGGGGTGTTTTTCCCGCAGCAAAAACAGGCTGCCCAGAACGAGTGCGGATACGGTAAAACGCGCGGCGTTGAGCGCGTGTATCGGCATGGCGGCCAGAGCGGCCTTCAGGATAGGCATGTTTACCCCCCACACCACTACGGTAAACAGCAGCGCTATCTCATTTTTCCAACCCGTTGAGGTGCTGGGTGTCATCGAGCGATACGGATGAGACGGTGGCTGAATATAGGTTCGGGTTTTCACTTTCACCCGATGGTTTGTTACCTTCCTCTGCTGCATCGGCGTATTCACTTCTTCTTACGCATACCGTATGCCCGAGCGCGAGATCAAGAAGTTGTACTATTCGATAGGGGAAATCAGCGCCCTGACGGGCCTGGATCAGCATGTCCTCCGATTCTGGGAAAGTGAGTTCGACCAACTCACACCCAAGAAGAACCGCGCGGGCAGGCGCATCTATACGTCAGAGGATCTCGAAACGGTCCGAACCATACAGTATCTGCTCAAGGAACGACGGTATACCATTGAAGGGGCGCGTCAGGTGCTCGCCGGAAATGGAGAAGGGGAGGGCCACAGACGGGAAAGGAGAAGACAATTTATGGAACTGAGGGCATTCCTAGTTGACTTGCTTGATAAACTGCCCCCGCCACCTGCCGGAAGTGGCGAAGAACGTATGTGAATCCGACCGATCCGGGGCCTTTTACCGTTTATAAAATACGGCCATCAGGCGATGCGGCTTTCTTATCATGGTATTGGCGATACCGTCAGTTATTTTCCAGAGCGGATACGGCAGGTGCTTCAACACGACGTGCGCGCGAAGGAGAGTAAGCGCTTTATTATTGAATGTAGTACACGTAACCGTTTCGAGGTCGGGCCGAGCGTACAGAGAAGAAAGCCGACGTTCGTCGAATGAATGCAGGTGTGCGTAAAGAGGCGTGAGCTGGTTGCAGTGGATGCACAAAACCTGTTTGATTCGCTCTTTATAGGGTGTCGTGACGACCAGTACGCCGCCCGGCCTGACCACTCGCATTAGTTCGCTTACAAACCGGGCCGGATCGACTACGTGTTCGATGATCTCGGATGCGACTACCGCATCAAAGACCCGATCCTTGAACGGGAGATGAAACGCGTCTGCCGCAATGCCGTAATGGCGTCCGTCGGGATATCTTTCGAGGGCGCGAGCCGGATTGATGGGCGAAATGTCCAGCGACCAGACCTCGGCCCCGGTCGGCGCGAGGTGTCCGGCGACCCACGCCCTTCCGCATCCGACGTCCAGAACCGCATCGGACGTACGCGGCAGGTTTTTCAGTATGGTCTGGTGAAGACGTCGTTCTTCATGACCGGTGGCGGCATCCAGTTCTTCAAAATAATCGAACGCCTCGTGATCGGTCCGGTAGTGCGCCGCATAGTCGAACGAGTCGCCGGGCGCTCCATCGATGGCGTACCGGTCGAACAGAGGCACACGCCCTTCGAACGGAAATGAACGGCTGCAACCGTTGCATTCAAACCGTGGCTCGTCGGAAACGAACCGGAGGGGCCACGCACAGGCGGGGCACTGGAGTTTATCGACTGGAGGATAGCCGGAGGCATTATCCATAGCGAAGGTGGGCGGAAGTTCCGGCTTGCATCCTTCGTGGCGCCATCGGAGGCTAACTGCGTGCCCGTTTCATGTACTCTTTGAGTTCTTCGGCCTGGGCTGCCATTTCGTTCTCCAGCATTTGCCTGAGCTCCGCGAGCACTTCATCCTTGTCTCGATCTTCGAGATGGCAGAGGATACGGGAGATACACTCCAGGATTACGTTGTACCTGGCCCGCGTCATGGCCGAACTCGAAAGCACGAGGCCATAGAGGTCGGAAAAATCTGGTTCACGGTGTGCTTCAGCCATAAGACCGTATAGAAATAGTGTATGAACAGGGCCTTTCCGGACGGCCTCACTCCAGACGAAGCGTCAGGTCCGCGTTTTCCAGACCAAGCACTTCCCGAAACAGATCCAGGGTCACGCGAGCGCTACGGTCCAGGTTTATTCCCATTTCGAGCATGAAGGAAAAATCGTTGTCGCTGAGCGATACTTCGTCCCAGCCACCCATAGGGCCCCCAATCCTGTGGAAAAACAGCAATGATTTATATCGCTCGCTTTCATCAAGGGCGGCTACGGGAAAATCGAGCATGAGGTGATCGTCCCGGCGAAGAAAGCGCAGTATCACCGGGCGACCCTTTGGCTCGATAACGGCAACGTGGAACGGGCCGTCGAGCAGATCATCCAGGGATTCAACGATCAGCTGCCGTTTTTCGTCGTCTACGGATCCCTTTGGCTCCGTTACGGTTTGTTCCGGTTTTCGGGAGGGATCGGTTATGATGTCGTGCAGAAAGGCCGTAATCCGCCAGAGGGCCGATGCATGTCCGTGTATTTTGCTCAGCGCTTCGGACTCCTCTTCATCATACAGGCACGGCAGGGCGCTCACCTGATGGGGTATCATCTCCAGGATGATGTGAATGCATTCAACCACGGCTTTCGGGCGATAACGCAAACGCAGACGTCCTTCTCCGCCTAATAATTCGTCGATCCGGCGGGCTGCATCGTTTAGCGAGGCTCCGGCGGCCGCAATGTTTCCATTCACCAGTTCCCCTACGGCCCGGAGTTCGGTTGCGACGATGGCGTTAATCGAGTCGGCTTTTATGGAAGGTGGGATGTTTGTTTTCGGGATCATACACTCGGTACAGCGACAGTTATTCCTCTCTACGTTTCTTTGAGCGGACCCGGTCGTGGGAAGGCGCAACCCGACCCACGAAACACGTCGGGAACGAGCCGTGCTTTCCCGAAAGCCCTTGCCAATCCTTGGCGCGTTCGCACAGCCACCTTGCGATGGATACAGGAAGATAACGCACGCGGCGCCCCTGAACCTTGAATAATTTTGAGGAGAAGGACGGGAAAAAGAAAGCAGGACGAAAGGACTCCCAGCGTCGGGGGAGGCCCCTGAGGCTAAACTACAGACGCCGCGTACCGTAGTCCCTCCGACCCTTCCTCGTCAGACGATAGAGGGATCATGATTCCTCGCAAACAGACGGGCACGCCTTTGCTGCCGATAACGACCTTTACGATGTCGTGCAACCGTATGATGGAGCCGTCGCTACGGACGGCCCTGTAAATGAAGTCGTGGTCGGCTTTGCGGCCTGTAGCCAGTGCACAAAACGCCACGGCATCGTTGCGGTCTTCAGGGTGCAGGATGGTATCGACCCAGAACGAGGGCTCCCGGACCCACCGGCCGGCCGAATATCCAAGAATAAGCTCCGCCGAAGGACTTACGTAGCTGAAATGGAAGGTTTGCGGATCTCCCTCCCAGATGATGGCTTTCGCGGGTCCCAGGTAATCGTCGGCGCGGCGTTCTACCTGAGTAATTTCGTCCCGGGGTGAGCCAAAGACGGCGTCGAGTTCTTTTTCGAGCTGTGGAGAAAGGGTAGAGCTGATCATGCTTTGTGTTATACGGTTGTTTCGGGGTTCAACCGTGCCGGCCGGTAAAGGTTGATGACCGACGTGTTACTCACGACTATTGCACGAGAAACCCGAGTGTATTCACATCACGGGCACGCCTCGGCTTCCTTATCGGATAGGGGGAAGAAACGCCACTGGTCGTTTTCAGTCATATCGGGCTGCCGGGAGCAGCGGATTCACCCCGCTGCGGCCGCTTTTTCCAGCCATCCGCCTGTAAAACCTGCTTTACGAAGCCCCCTTATGATATACGGATTGGTTCGCATAACCTCCCAGAGCAAGCCGGTTCGGTAGTTCTCGATCATAAGTACGATGGGCCCCTGATCGATTCCGAGCTGGTCACTGTCGAACCATCCGTGCACCGGATCGATCACGCCCTTTTGCGCCGGCCCATACTCCGGCGTAAACGTCGGGTTGAAGGCATCCACAAAACCGTACTCATTCCAGATCAGACTGCCGTACCGGTCCCTCATGGCTTTTAGCGCAGCAATCGTAATGTCGGGTGCAAACGGGATGGAGCCGCCCGTGGCTGTGGGGGCAATGGTGCCGTCGTCGCGTGGCCGGAATTGCGACCCCCCCAGACTCGCGCCCCGTGCCCAGTACGTGTGAAACTGTACGGTGTCTCCGTTGACGACGGCTTTTTTTCCTGCCGGACCGTCGCTGGCGGTGAGTCCCCATATATTCGGGCCGTAATCTTTCCACCCCATCGGGTTATCGATGGCGTAGGCGCGCTGATATAGAGTAGCCCTTCGGGAGTTTTCGAAGTAGTCCAGGCCCCGTGCCCGCATGAACGCATCCTGAATGCCCCGAAAATCGATCCAGATGTGCGAATACTGATGCCCAAAAAGGGGCGCGAAATTGACATGCGGGTAGCCGTAGAAATCCCCCCAGCGGTATGTACTCGTAAAGGCATCCCATGCGGACGCAGTTACCGGATGCGTGGGCGAACCAAGCGCCAGTATATACAGGATCATCGCCTCGTCGTACCCCTCGTACCCATAGGTGAAAATGCCCCGGTCGGGCTTCCAGCCCATGCTGATATGACCGGATGGCAGCTGCGTCCAGTCCCACTCGATACGATAATAGAGCGAGTCGGACAGCGCTCGAATACGTTGTTCCCGCGGGTCGGCTTCGTCGAAGTAGGAGCTGCAAAAAAGAACACCTGCCATGAGCAGCGCCGTATCGATGGTCGAAAGCTCGACGTCCTTGAACCGCACGCCCGTGTTCATATCCAGGAAATGGTAGTAGAAACCGCGGTAGCCGGTCATGCCGGTAGGCTCCGGACCCATCGGAGCATTCCAGAAAAACTCCAGCGTATTCAGCACGCGCCCGGCGGCCTGCTCCCGGGTGATATATCCACGTTCTACGCCGACGGGATAGGCGCTGAGGCCGAACCCGACGGCGGCGATGCTTGCGAACGGTACATTCGGCGTGCGGTCGGGAGTGAGGCCGTTGGCCGGATTGGTCCAGTCCCAGAACCACTGGAACGTTCTTTCCTGGAGCGTATCCAGGAAAGGATCGAACGAGGGTGCAGGGGTCAGGTCGGCT
>CBDUBS010000020.1:0-29695 GCA_965365445.1 uncultured bacterium
ACGAGGAAAGAATAAAGGGCTTCATGGGCGCCTCCGGCGTATTCACTTCGTGGTTGAGAGCGAGGAAGAAGGGCGCGGGTCGTAGCAGCCCAGACCCATGCTGTAGGGAAACCGGCCGTTCATCCGGTAGGCCACGTATTCCTCATCCGGTTCTTCGAAGGCTCCGACAAACCAGATCCTCCCCTGAGCGTCCGCCTGAGCGCCGCCCATCCCGTAAGCCAGTCGGCCGCTTTTCGTTCTGACCGGGCCGAGATCCTGCCGGACGCCGGACTTGAGGTCGTACGATACCAGAAAGGAAACCGGCGGCGCCGACGCATCGGTCTCTACCCCGGCCCCGGCATCCAGATCCACGGCGCCGTAATCGAAATCTCCCGCCTGCACCGGCATGTAGTACACTTTCCGCTCCACCTGCGAGATCGTCATGGCGAGGGTTGCCGGAGGGATTTTGAACGGATCCCCTCCCCGGTAATCCGGGGCAGCCACTTGCGTCAGCATATCGATGCGTCCCTCGGAGCCGTTGTGCACATCGAAACGGAACAGCATGTTGCTGCCCCCGACGATGCCATAGGCGACCTTGTCCACCGGGTCCCACTCGATGATGCGCCACTGCCCCTTGCGGTCGAGCATCGGGTTAGCCATTGTCCGCGATACATTGGCGATGGGAAGCTGGAGGCTCTCCAGTTCGAACGCCCGGTCCTTGTCGGGATCGTACTTCCAGATCCTTCCGGGCGCGTAACTGCCGTAGACGTTCCCCCGGTCGTCGGTAAAGATCGTCCGGCAAATATCCCAGTTGTCCACCCGCCCCAGGTCAACGGTTCTGTTTTCATCGATGGCGTATTGATACAAATGCCCATCCTCCGCAAGGCCGTAGATCAACCGGCGCTCCTTATCCATCGCCTGCCCAACGAGGCCCCAGAAGGAGCTGATCAGCCCCAACTGCTCCACCCGGCCCGTTTCCATGTGGATTCTGTACCAGTGAGGTCCCCGGTAACTGGCGGCGTCGATCACCGGGGGCCCGTTATCCTCATCCAGCGTTCCGAAATAGATGTACCCATCCAGCTCCTGCATCTGCACGTGAATCTTGCCCGTCGTCCAGATGCCTTTGCCTCGCTCTCCGGCAAGTTCGGTAATGTTGGCAAGCAAACGCATCGTCTGCGTTTTCGGGTCGAACTCGTACAGCGTGGCGGCATCCCCATGGGTGCATAGCCCGACGTATACCTTTCCGTTGGAGCCTACGTACAACCCGCTCCACATCTGGGCGTCCTTGTTCACCCGGCTGAAATGCCAGTGGTCCACTTCGACGAACGCGTTCTTGCTCGGCTGGGCGTCGGCGCTTTGCTGCCATGCCGACAGGAATAGCAAGATCGTAAAACGGAATAGCCGGTTCATGGGCAGTCTCGGAAAAGGTTGGAAAAGGGCTTCCGGGGTGGCTCGGCACGCTCCCTGTAAAGACGATCCAGGACGGCGTCTCCCTTACCGACCTGCGCGTTATCATACCATGAAAATCCATTCGGCAGCCTCCGTCCAGATGGCGATTGCCGCCCAAGCCGGCTGGAGGGGGCGAAAGAGCGGTGGTCTTACGGGTGATGGGCTTCCGGCACGCACCGTTCAGGAAAGCCTGCACATGCTCCGGCTTCACTCGCGCCGTCTCATAGGAGCCCCCTAAATGCTCCACAAACAGCCCGAGAACGCTTCGGTACTTCTTGACAGTGTAAGGGCTTAGATTGCTGCGAGTGTCGATGAAAGCCTGTGTAGCGGGCTGTAAGCGGCTGAGATCGCTCGCTGTCTTTGAGGCTTCTTTCTCCCAAGGGTCATACTTCCCGGCTTCGTACTGTTCGATCAGTGCGTTTAGGCGCTTCTCGGCTTCTCGCTTGACCGTCGTACCGAGTGAGACTTGCTTGATTTTCGGTTTACGCGTGCTGTCGCAAAAACCGGCGTAGTACCGTCCGCCGTTGCGTTTGTACAGGGTAGCCATAGCATCATGGGTTGTGCAAAGGCTACTGAAACCGGCTTTAATGACACTCCGGGCTGTCATTAAAACTGTCATTAAACCTGCCCCGGCGCGCCGGAAAAGGGGCTTCCCTGAAACGAAAAAGCCCCTCACGCCATTGGGCGTAAGAGGCTGTTTTTACTGGAGGTGACGGGCGGAGTCGAACCGCCGTACGAGGTTTTGCAGACCTCTGCCTAGCCCCTCGGCCACGTCACCGGCTACGCGCAAGGTACGGAATCTTGCGTTGCTTTGAAACGGGGCGCGCCCGGCAGGATTCGAACCTGCAACCTGCGGATTCAGGTTTGTACCGGTTTCCCGATTCCCCGGACTATCCCTTCACCATGCCCCGGCTTCGGGGTACAGGTGGTGGCCGTCTAGTCTCTACACCTTCCCCGCCCGGCGGGGCTTGGCTCGGGATTACCATTCCACCAGCGATGGGCTGAACAGGCTTCCCCGAATTTGACCACTTACACTCCGGGCGTTTCCCCCCGGAGGCCCACTCGCCGTAGAAGTCCGCTGCTCTATCCTATTGAGCTACGGGCGCCTCTGGTCTTGCATACCCTCGTCGGGGCGGCCGGATTTGAACCGACGACCTTCTGCTCCCAAAGCAGACGCGCTACCGGCCTGCGCCACGCCCCGTGACGCATCAGACCTGCGTCGACTTCAGCTCGCTCTGGATGTTCTCCAGGTGGACCATCTTCGTTTTGAAGCGGTACTGGCCGTTCTCCTTCTTCTCGGCTACCACGATGCGGGCCATCTTGTTGGCTACCGTGTTCTTCAAACGGTCGGTACGCTGGTTCTTGTTTACTTTTGCCATGACTACTTGATCTCCTTATGTACCGTGTGCTTGCGCAGGGTGGGATTGTACTTTTTCAGTTCGAGCCGCGAGGTCGTGTTGCGGCGGTTCTTCGTCGTCGAATACCGTGAAGTGCCCGGAGCCTCCGTGCATTCCAGGATGACTTTGATCCGGTTTTCTTTTCCCTTGGCCATGGTAACAACTCCTCAGTGACGCAGGCGGTTCTGGAACCCCCTGATAATTCAAACTTTGATGCCGCTGCGGCGCGCCGCGTCGAGCACCGCCTTGACTCCCTTGCGGTTGATCGTCTTGATGGTCTGGGCCGTTACGCGCAGCTTCACCCAACGATCTTCCTCCGGCACATAGAACTTCTTGACCTGAAGATTGATGTCGAAGCGGCGCTTGGCCTTGTTATTGGCATGGGAAACATGATTCCCGAACATGGGACCCTTTCCCGTCAACTGGTCTCTACGCGACATTGCACCTACCTGATTAATTCGTTGCTAAGGAGCCGCTTCCCGGTCGCCCCCTACAGATCATAGATGGAAAAAGCCGCGCGGGCGGCCTAAGCCGTAAAATATACGGATGCCGGGCCGGGAAAAGCAACGCTCATCCCTGTCGAGGGCCTACTTAAAACACAGGCGCCGGGGAATGTTTCGTTGAAAAAGCATCGAACCGCCCTGTCATCGGCCGTTGGTCGGGGTTTCGGCGGGGGCGAGCGGCTTCCCGAGGAATTCGAAAAGGGTATCCGAGCGCAGGCCCAGCCGGAGCGTTTCCAGGGGCAGCACTTCCTCGGGGCTGACGTTACCCAGGTTGACGTTGGCCCCGGAGTGCCGGATGAACCACACCTGCTGGGCCTTCTGGGGCGCCTCGAAGATGATACGACGCCGGTCGAGGGAATCGACGATCTCATCGACCAGACCGGAGCGCACCTCCCCGTTCGACCGGAACAGCCCTACCGTGCCGCTCTCACGGGCTTCGCAGATCACCTTCCAGCTTCCGGCTTCGAGCTCCTCGCGGATGAGCTGCACCCACTTGTATGGGGGCATGATCTTTTCCGCATCCTTCGAGCCGACTTCGCTGAGCACGGTGAAATCCCGGGCGAAATCGGCGATGAGTTCGAGTTTGCGGCCGTGGGGCAGCTCCAGCGAGCCGTCGGATATTTCGAGGTGACGGATGCCCAGATGGTCCAGCATCTGCCGGTAGGTAGCCACCTGATCGCGGGCGAAAAAGGCCTCGAAAAGCGTTCCGCCGAAGTATACCGGAATGCCGGCCGCCCGGTACTGATCGAGCTTGCGCTTCAGGTTGGGCATTATCATCGAGGTGCCCCAGCCGAGCTTGACGATATCGACATAATCCGCCGATACCTCCAGCAGGTCTTCTACCTGACCGGTAGCCAGCCCTTTATCCAGCATGAGGGTGAGCCCCTCGTTCCGGGGCTTGGCCGGCCGCTCGGGAAGGCCGATCATCTCGAATTGACGAAGCATGGCAACAGGCTGAGAAGCGTGATACGAGCAGGATAAGGATGGGCTACCCTTCCGTCTGCACGGCGCGAGCCGGCTCGATGGCCGCCGCCCGTGCGGCCGGATACAACGAGGCCAGCACGCACAGGCCGAGCGCAACCGCCACGATCAGGACCAGGTCCACCACCCGAATGGCTACAGGATACGCATCGATCATAAAGGATTCAGCGCCCTGGAGCGGAACCAGTTTGAAGTATTGTTGAAGCAGCGCCAGCGCCACGCCCGTGACGAGCCCCACCCCGGCGCCCAGCCCTCCGATGAGCAGCCCTTCGTACAGGAAGATGCGCCGGATGTTTTTGGGCGAAACGCCCATGGCTTGAAGCACCCCCACATCCCGGCGCTTCTCGATGACCACCATGGTGAGGGAACCCACGATGTTGAAGGCGGCCACTACCACGATCAGCATCAAGATGATGTACGCGCCCCATTTTTCGAGGCGCATGACATCGTAAAGCGAGCGTTGCAGATCGTACCACGTCAGCACGTTGAAACGCGCCGGGTCCAGCCGGGCCTGCAAGGCGGCTTTTACCGCCCCGGCGTGTTCCAGATCGTCCAGGCGGAGTTCGACGCCCGAAACCCTCCCGGGCATACGGAACAGCCGCTGGGCTTCCTCCAGGCTGATGAATACGTGGCTTTCGTCGTACACCGACTCCAGCTCGTAAATCCCTCGCACCTCGAACCGCGAAGGCTGCGGCGCCCCGAATACCTGCGTGAGCATCCGCTCGATGGACGGAGCGGAGAGCAGAGCCACTTCGCTGCCGGCCATATCGGCTGTGCCGGGCGCCAGCGCCAGCCGCTGGCCGAGCGACATGCCGACCACCAGACCCGGTACGTTATTCTGCCGCTCGAGGCGAAAGCCCCCGAATCCAGTCTGGTTTACTACCTCGCTCACGCCCTGGAAGGCCGCCGGATCCACCCCCCGGACGATGACTACTTTGTTGACGTCGGCGCTGCCGCGGTGCAGCAGAAGCGCCTTTCCCTCGACGTAGGGGGAGGCATGTTCGACCTCGGGAAGCGCAAGCGCAAGGGCCGCCGGCGAGTCCGCTTCCGCAAACCCCCGGCTATCGACGCTTACGATGCGTACGTGCGGGTCGAGCGAAACCAGCAGATCGCGCACGAAATCGTAAAAGCCGTTCATCACCGAGAGCACTACGATGAGCGCCGCCACCCCGAGCGCCACACCGGCCACCGAGATGCCCGTGATGACGGAGATCAGGGTGATCTGTTTCGGGCTTACCAGGTACCGGCGGGCAATGAAAAGGCGGTAATCCATTCTGGCCGGTCGAAGTAGAGGGTTGAAGGAAAGGCGGTGGGCCCCGGGTAAAATAGCCATCCGGGAGAACAAACCGTATGCTGTACGGTGTACACTCGGTAGATGTTTTTGGTAACCCCGTATGAAATTCAGGAGGTTCCTTCTACCGTCCGCCCTGCTGTGGGGGTTGCTGATGCTTCCCGCCGCGTATGGGCAAGCTCCCCCCGACAGCCTCCGCCCCGACCCCTATGCTTCCGGTGCGGGGCTGGCCGTGGTGCTCTCCAACAGCGGCTTCGGCCTCGGAGGGTATTACCGCTATGGCCTGGGTCCTACGCACTCACTGGTTCTCGAAACCAGCCTGAGCGCCGGCAAGGACGAGCGCGAGGTGAAGTTCTTCACCTACTTCCGCAGCTACATCCCGAACAAGGCCAACTACCTGCTGCTGCTCCCGGTGCACGGAGGGGTTCAACGGCGGCTTTTTCGGGACGATATCGAAGATAACTTCCGCCCCTACCTTCAACTGACCGCCGGACCGACGTTCGGCTGGATGTCGCCTTATTTCAGGGACTGCAACGCCAACGGCAAGTTCGATGAAAACCTGCCGTGCGAAAGCGGTGGAACGGAGAAAACGTACGACGCCTTTACCGCTTTCCCGAAGGGAAAACCGCGCTTCGGGATGGGCGGGCTCGTCGCCCTGGGAGCGCATTTCGGCTCGGGCGCCCGGGCGGCCCAGGGGGTGCGTATCGGGTATGCGTTCTCCTACTTCTTCCAGGAAATACCGCTGCTGGAGGCCGACATACAGGGCGGCGTGCAGCAGTATTTCGGAACGCCCACCATCACCCTGACCATCGGGCGGCTGTTTTAACGGCTCATACGTTGAACCGGAACAACAGCACGTCGCCGTCGGCTACGGTGTACTCCCGGCCCTCCGAGCGCATCGAGCCGGCTTCCCGGGCGGCTGCTTCCGTGCCGAAACGCACGTAGTCGTCGTACTTGATCGTCTCGGCCCGGATGAAGCCTCGCTCGAAATCGCTGTGGATGACGCCAGCGGCCTGAGGAGCTTTCGTACCCCTCGGGATCGTCCACGCCCTGGATTCCTTCGGGCCGGCCGTGAAAAACGTAATGAGGCCCAGCAGATCGTAGGCCGCCTGGATGAGCTGCTCCAGGCCGGACCGGGTCAGGCCCATCTCCTCCAGAAAGCTCCGGCGTTCCGACGGGTCGAGCTCGGCTACCTGGGCTTCCAGCTCGGCGCAAACGACCACGACACGGGCTCCTTCTTTCTCCGCTATCTCGCGGACGACGCCTACGTACTGGTTGCCGTCCGGCAGATCCGCTTCGCTAACGTTCGCGGCGTACAGCACCGGTTTGGAGGTAAGCAGAAACAGCGAGTCGAACCAGGGGGTTTGCTCCGGGGCGTGCTCGAAGCTACGGGCCGGCTTGCCGTCGCCGAGGTGCGCCAGCGCCGTCTCGTAGAAAGCGAGTTCCTCCCTGATCTTGCGGTCGCCGCTCTTGGCGGCCTTTTGCGTCCGGTCGATCCGCTTCTCCACCGTTTCGAGGTCCTTCAGCAGCAGCTCGGTCTCGATGATCTCGATGTCGCGGGCCGGATCGACGGAGCCGGATACGTGCACGACGTTTTCGTCCTCGAAACACCGGACGACGTGCACGATGGCATCGACTTCGCGGATGTGCGCGAGGAACTGGTTGCCGAGCCCTTCCCCCTTTGACGCGCCGGCAACCAGCCCGGCGATGTCCACGAATTCAATGGTGGTTGGCACAATGCGCGCCGAGCGGGCGAGGTCGCCCAGTTTGTCCAGCCGCTCATCCGGCACCGGAACGACGCCTACGTTGGGCTCGATGGTGCAGAACGGATAATTGGCCGATTCCGCGCCCGCACTGCTCAAGGCGTTGAAGAGCGTGGATTTGCCTACGTTAGGAAGCCCTACGATACCACAACGAACGGCCATGTTTTTATATTTATCATCTGGAGCGTACGAATCGCTTACCTTTAAGCGTTCTCGAAGTCAACCGCGAGGTAACCTCGATGGCGGATATTGTTCCGCAAGCTGCATTAACAGCCCGTGAAGCATCATCCGGGCGCGCTCGTTTCGATGGGGGAGAGGTATGAAACACGACCTGACCCGGGTGTTCAACCGATGGCTCCTGCCGGTTCTGCTGCTGGCTCCGGCCGGGCCGGTATTCCGAGCGGACGCTCAACCCCTGAACGCCGGTCGGCCCGGCGTGGCTCAGGTTGGCCTGGGCGCCGTTCCCGGCCTGGGTTTACAGGCGGGATACGTGGCCCCGCGAAGCGTCATTACCACCGAAGGGATGCTGTATGTGGATGTTACCCCGTCCTTCGGTGGGGGGGAGGGCAGCGTTCAGATATCGGCCGGGATCGGGGGGGCCCTGCGGCCGCTTCGCCTGGCCCGGCTGCTTACCGGCGCCGACCCGCCTTCGTACGATCTGGACTTCGGGCTCCGGTTCGGTCCCGGGTTGTTCTTCGCGTTCAACGAAACGAGAGCGCGTAAAAACCAGCGCTTCAGCCTGTTTCTCGACCCCTACGCCCGCTTTTCCTCGGCTCTGAATACCCGCCGGACGTTTTTCATCGAAGCAGGTATCCAGCGGCCCATTCTGAGGGCCGGAATCTGGGTGGACATTTAGGGCCGGTTCACTCCTGATAGCGCACCTGTACGAATTCCCGGTCGGGGAGCCGTACGGCCGTCAGCCGCCCGTACTGGGGGTGCATGGCGTACACGCACCCCGTATCGATGCAGATCAGCTTATCCCGGTTGAGCGGCTCGGCCTGCGGCGTATGGCCGCACACCACCGGCTTTTCCCAGGCCAGATCCCGGGCGTTCAGGTGGCTTCGCTCCCAGAGGTAAATGCCTTCGTTGCCGCGCTTGACCTGCTCCTCCACGCTCAGGTACGGCCTCAGCCCGGCGTGCACGAAGAAAAACTCCGGCGTGTCGAGAAACATCCGGGTGGCTTTGATGAACTCGACGTGTTCTTCGGGGATCTCGACCTGCCGCTGCTCGGTGACGTAACTGCTGAGCGTGGCTACGCCGCCGTTGGTGTGCCATACTTCGTACTCGCCCCGCTCCAGGTAGTCGAGCATGAGCGCTTCGTGGTTGCCCCGAAGGAATGTGCACTCGGTATGCTCCTTCAAGCCGAGCAGCCGGTCGATTACCCCCCTGGAATTGGGGCCCCGGTCGATGTAGTCGCCGATGAAAACGAGATGGTCGTCCTCACTCGGAGCCAGCTCGCGCAGAAGTGCATCGAGGCTTCCGGCACAACCGTGTATGTCGCCGATGGCTATGAGGCCCATATCCAGACTTCGTGTGAACCCCGACTATAAATCCGGCGGCTCCTCGACGGGCAGCAT
The DNA here is from genome assembly GCA_965365445.1 of uncultured bacterium. Classification (GTDB taxonomy): domain Bacteria; phylum Bacteroidota; class Rhodothermia; order Rhodothermales; family DASSAV01; genus CBDUBS01. The sequence goes on from CBDUBS010000020.1 coordinate 8,941, forward strand.
CCCGACCAGACCGCGGCCCGTTTTTTTCAGCCGGTCTTCCTTTTGCAACTGAACGAGCACCGCATCGAGTATTCCGTTGACGAACTGGCCGCTCTTGGGCGTACTGTACCGCTTGGCAATCTCGATGGCTTCGTTGATCGAAACCTTCGGGGGGATGTCCTCGAAGTGAAGCATTTCGGTGATGGCCATGCGGAGTAATATCCGGTCGATGAGCGCGATACGGCCGAAATCCCAGTTCTGGACGTGGTCCCGAATCACGGCATCGGCGTCGTGCTGCGCATCGATGGTGCGCAGAAACAGCGATGTAGCGAATTTGAGGTCCGAGGGCTCCTCCAGATTGGGATCCAGAAGCGTTTTAATGAAATGCTGCACCTCACCGCCCGCCAGCTCGTAGGCGTACAGGCATTGCATGGTACGCTCTCTCGCATCCCGTCGATTACTCATTACGCTTCACCAGTTTCGGCTCCGCCGGTAGTAGCTTCAGCGAATCGGAACCCTGAAACGGTTAAAAGAACACCGATTGGCCCTGCTCCGCACAACAGATCGTTAAAGTACGTATCGTACCCCGGAATTGCGTGCGGATTAGCCGGGAGGGTTAAAGGTTTCACTTCTTGTTCGCACTTTGCCGTACGAACAACAGCATCACGTATCATCTTCGCGTCTGCCCGGCGTATTTTTCTGTTGAATGCACCCGTGGCAATTGGTGCGGGATGCATCAGGCGCCCAAACCCACCCTTCCGCTCATTTCGGTTACCTCGTGAAAAAAGCGCGGACGCCTTACTGGAACGCCTATCCGGCGGTGATGCTGGCCGGTTGTTTTTCCGGGGGCATCCTCGCAGCGACACGTATCCTGCCGACGCATCTGTGGGCGTGGATGGCGGCCGGGTGGGCGCTCCTTCTGCTGGGATGGGTGATTTTCCAACGTAGCCGGGCGCCGGCCCTGACCCTGCTGGCGTGCCTCGGTATGTTCCTCGCCGGCGGGGCGCACCACGTGTTTTTCAATCTGGCGCCCCCTTCCGACCCGATTCGGCTTCTCGCGGGCGACGAGCAAAAGGTGACCCTGGTGGGGCGCGTAGCCGATCGGCCCCGCAGGCGAGCGTCCGGCCTGAGTTGCACGCTCGAAAACCGATTCCTTGACCGCGGGGCCGGCCCCGAGCAGGCGGACGGGCTGACGGCCCTCTCCATTTTCCGGCGAGCCGACCAGGATACGCTGCCCCTGCTGCGCCAGGGTGACCTGGTCATGGCGGCCGGGCGGCTCGGTCCTCCGGCGCCGCTGCGCAATCCGGCCGACTTCGATTACCGGGCGTACCTGAAGCAGAAAGGCATCCATACGGCGATAACCGCTGCGGATCCTTCATCCGTTGCGGTTACGGGAAGAGAGCTGTCCCGGCTGGAGATACTTACGGAACGGGTAGCCGCCCATGTGAACACGCAACTCGGGCGGCTCATTCGCACACCGGCTTCCCGCGAAATTCTGCGCGCCCTTCTGCTCGGCGATCGCACACAGCTGGATGAGGAGACGAAAACCTATTTCCGCAACACCGGCCTGTCCCATCTGCTGGCCGTTTCGGGATTGCACGTGCTGCTCATCGGGATGGCGCTGTACCAGTTGCTGCTGCCTTTGATGGCCCGAATGGGATACGGCTGGCGCACAACGGAGTGGCTCCGGGCCGCGATCACGATGGGGGTGATCGGGGTATACGCACTGCTTACCGGAGCACCGGCCTCGGTCGTCCGCGCGGTGATCATGGCGGGGGTGCTCATCGGCGGCAACCTCGTCCAGCGCGAGCACAACACCCTGAACGCGCTCGGGGCGGCAGGCCTCATCATTCTGCTCGCTCGCCCGACATTCCTCTTCGATATCGGATTTCAGCTCTCCTTCGCGGCCGTCGGAGCCATTCTCCTTATCCATCCCGTGCTGACCGAAGCCGTATCCCTTTCCAGACTGAAGTGGAAAAGGGTGAGAAAGGTACTCGAAGGGGTATCCGTGTCGGTGGCGGCTACGCTCGGAACCATGCCGGTGTTGCTGGTGCATTTCGGGTATGTGTCCTTCTCCGGGATACTGCTCAATATCGCCGCTATTCCGCTCACAATGTTCGCTATGGCGGCGGCTATGGCGGCCGTCGGTACGGGCGGATGGGCCGACGTACTGGCTTTCCCCTACGGAGCGTCCGCCGAGGCGCTCACCCGGGGACTCGTCGCCGTGGCACAATGGGGCGACCGGCAGCTTCCGCTGCTCTCTCTATCGTGGTATGTGGATAACCCCTGGATCGTCCTTTCGTTTGCCGCCGCGTTGCTCGCCCTGGCTTCCTGGCCCTACCTCCGGATTCGATGGACCCTGACCGGGACGGCCGTGGTGCTCCTGACACTCGGGGCCGCCCTCTCCCCCGGTAGGGCGGGAGTGGACGTGATTTTTTTCGACGTCGGCCAGGCGGATGCCGCCCTCATCACGTTGCCGAACGACCGGCGCCTGCTCGTCGATACGGGCAACGGTCCGTTTCTGCTCGAACACCCCGCCCGCACCATCCTCAACCACCTCCGCCGATACGGCATCCGAACGCTGGATGCCGTCGTGCTGACCCATATGCACGACGACCATGCCGGCGGATTTGCCACGCTGGCCCGGTCCGTTCCGATAGGGCGTCTGGTTTCCTCATCCCGCTCGGTTGCCTCCGAAACCGAACGAACCGTGCGTCTGGCAGCGGATAGCCTTTCGATTCCTCACCGCATCGTATCCGCCGGCGACACGCTCGCGCTCGATCCGGAGGTACGGATCACGGTGTTGTCGCCGGACGGATCGCCTGAGGACGAGGAAAACAACACATCCGTCGTACTGCGGGTGCAGTACGGAGAGACCGTGTTCCTGCTCACCGGCGATGCCGAGTCGGAGGCCGAAAACCGGATGATCCAGACCTACGGTCCGCTGCTCCGATCCGACGCCGTGAAAGTAGCGCACCACGGCTCCACGACCAGCAGCACGCCGGCGTTCGTAGAGCGCGTCGCCGGGGGCCGCACTTTTGCCGTCGTGAGCGGCCCGCGCCGCCCCTTCCGGGGGCTTCCGAATGAGGGCGTTTTGCAACGCTGGCGGCTCCGGGGAGCGGAAACACTCGTCACCGGCCGATCCGGAGCCGTCTGGCTGGAAAGCGACGGAGCGAGGGTGCGGCGCAAACACTGGCGTCCCGACTCATGAAGCCAGAAATATCAGCCCCGGGAATTCGTCCAGCACCCGCGTCACCGACGACCCGAACCGGAACAGCCCGCTTTTCACCGCCGACTTCCCTCCGATGATTACCATATCGGCGCCGAACGATTCCGAGCGCTTCAGGATTTCCGCGTCGCTGTCGTCGCTTTCGATGACCATCGTACCGGCTTTTATGCCATGTGTATTCAGGTAATGCTGCGCCAGATGGACGCGCAGCTCGGCGTCGGCCCGGGGCTCCTTGCTCACGGTAAGGATTTCCACCTGCACCTCCCGGCCGAACGGCAGCAGATGCACGAACTGGCGAAGCGCTCGCGAAACTTCCTTGCTTCCGTCGTACCCGATCAACACCCGGTTTACGGGCCGGTGCACCTTGCCGACAACCAGGGTAGGGGCCACGATATCCCGCACCAGATGGACGAGCGTTTCCGTCTTTTCCTCGGGATGGCCGTAGAAAAAGTGCGGCTCCTTCCCGACGATCAGCAGATCGTGGTATTTCATGTCCTCCACGATCCGCTCGAAAGGCACCCCTTCCTCGATCAGCTCGCCGTAAGCCACGCCGGAACCTTCCATCTGCCCTTCGAAGGCCGTCAGCAGTTCCCGGGCCCGGGCGCGCGTTTCATCCGTAATCCGGGCGCGCGCCTTTTCGGCAAAGTACATGCCCCCGATGCCGGCTCCGCGCGAGCTGGCTTTGATGCTGCCCATATCGACCACGGCCAGAGCCGTAATCTCGGCCTCATACCGGCGGGCTATTTCGATGGCATACCGGGTGGCTACCGGCGTATCCAGATCCGGATCGAGCGCGACGAGTATTCTTTTGATCATAGGATGCCTGCGGGTGTAAACGCGTGGTCAGGTGAATGCATCAGTATACGATCTTCCGCCGTGTCCGGCGCCCTCCATCCGTGAAAAGGATTTAACCGTTCGGCGTTCCCTGCTCTCATTCCGTTTTCCACGAATGAAAAAAGGTAAAAAGACTATAGAGAAATAGTTAATGAGTAGTAGTGGATAGTAGTAGGTGCGGTGGATAAGTGGAAAACCCGTCCGTCCACAAGGCTCCCGTCCTTTGTGTGCACGAGCCCCGACGTCCGTTCACAGGTTATGCACGCTCCGCGGTGCTGAAAACCGCCTTCCTTTGCCTCAAATACTGCCCCTGAAAACATTATCCACACGTGCCGAACTTATCCACGATGAAGCGGGCCCCAATCGCCCGATTCCGTCCACAGAACGCCGCTTGTGAATGAAGGTGCGCTTGGCGTGCGTGAACCGGCCGGTTATGCACCGCCGCCAACCGCGAACGAATCGGCCGGCTTTCCTTCACCGTACCGGAAGAGTTATCAACACCCTTTTCCACGGTGTGTAAAACGTGTTCCGTAGGGCCGGGCCTTCCTTTCGTCCACACAGGAGCGGATGCTACGGCTTCCCGAGCAGCCGGAACATCTCTTTTTTGTACGCTTCCACGCCCGGCTGGTCGAACGGGTTCACGTCCAGCAGATAGCCGCCGACCCCTACGGCGTGTTCGAAAAAGTACACGCATTCGCCGAGCGTTCCCGGCGATAGCCGGTCCAGGAACAGGGTCGCATTGGGTACGCCCCCGCTGGTATGCGCCTTCGACGTGCCCTCGTAGGCTTTGCGGTTGATTTCCGTCATGCTCACTCCTTCCAGATAATCCAGCCCGTCCAGGTTGTCGCCGCCGGGCATACCGGGCGTCGGCAGGTCCCCTCCATCGTTCTCCACGATCAGGAACGTTTCCGTCAGGAAGCGCTGCCCTTCCTGTACGTACTGGCCAAGCGAATGCAGATCCGTGGAGTACTGCAACACATCCGGATACAACCCTTTTCCCTGCTTCCCTTCGCTTTCACCGAAGAGCTGCTGCCACCACCCCCCGAAGCTGGTCAGTTTGGGTTCGAATGTCGCCAGGATTTCGGTGGTGTATCCCTCTTTCAACAACGCGAACCGCAGGGCGGCGTAGTCCAGGGCATCGTTCCCCGAACCAGGCCGGGAGTACCGTTCGCAGGCCGTGGCGGCTCCGTAAAAGAACGACCGGATGTCTATCCCGGCCGCAGCGATGGGCAGCAGCCCCACCGGGGTCAGCACCGAGAAGCGCCCTCCCACATCCGGCGGAATCACGTACTTCTTGTACCCTTTCTCCTGCTGCAACTGGTTGAGCGCTCCTCTGGCCGGGTCCGTCGTAACGATGATTCGCCGGTCGGCATCCTCGAAGTGCCTTTCCATCCACTGCCGAATGAAGCGGAAGCCGATGGCCGGCTCGAGCGTAGTGCCGCTTTTCGAGATGACGTTTACGTACACGGATTTGCCTTCCAGATAGGCCGTCAGGTCCCGGTAGTACCGGCCGCTCATATGGTGCCCGGCGAACAGCACCTCGACCTGCTTCGCACGTCCCGAAGGAAAATACCCCGAGAGCGCATCGATAATGGCTTTCGCTCCGAGATACGACCCGCCGATTCCGATGCATAAAAACACGTCGGCCTGTTCGCGAATGGATTCCGCCGTCGAAACCACGTCGCCGATCAGGGCGTCGTTGGGATCGAGCAGCAGGCTGCGCCATCCCGTCATGTCGCTCCCGGCGCCGGTTCCGTCAACCAGCGTGCGGTGGGCCGTTTCTACCTGCGGGCGGGTGCTCTCCAGCCGGTTCTCTTTCAGAAAAGTCTCGGCGGCGCTGTAGTCAAAACGAATCATGGTTGCGATTTTTTGGTGGTCGGATCGTAACGTGCTCCGGCTCTCCTAACGAACCCGTACATAGCCTCTCATGAAAACATTCATCTCCGTAGAGGAGGCGCGCTCCATCGTGCTGGATGCCGTTGCCCCTCTGCCGTCAGAAAAGGCGGGTTTGCCGGAATCCCTCGGACGAACCCTTGCGGAAGCCGTCATCGGTGACCTGAAGATACCGCCCTTCGATAACTCCGGCATGGACGGATTTGCGGTGCGTACAGAGGATTTACAAACAATTCCCTCCCGGCTGCGGACGGCGGGGGCCGTTCGCGCCGGAACCTGCCCCCGGGAAGCCGTTACGCCGGGCGTTTGCATCCAGATCCTGACGGGCGCTCCCATACCGGAGGGGGCCGATGCCGTCGTCCCGCTGGAATGGACCGAGCAGGAGTCGGAGGAAACCATCGTGTTCAACCGGGCTCCCCGGGTGGGGCAGAACATACGACCTGCCGGTAAAGACGTCGTTCCCGGCCAATCGCTCTTTCGGTCCGGCACGCTTGTTACCCCTCCGGTAATCGGAATGCTGGCCTCTCTTGGGAAAACGACCGTAGAGGTAACCCGCCGCCCTTCGGTAGCCGTCATCACGACCGGCGACGAACTGACGCCCCCCGGATCGCCTCTGGCGCCCGGCTGCATTTACGACGCCAACGGCCCGACGCTGGCGGCGCAGGCCCTCCTGGCGGGCGCCCGGCCTCTGCCGCCTCTTCACGCCGCCGACGACCCGCCGCGATCCGTGATGCCGTCCGGAAGGGGCTGGAAGCGAACGTGCTGGTCCTCTCCGGCGGGGTGTCGGTTGGCCGGTACGACTACGTCCGGCAGGTGCTGGTCGAAATGGGGGCGGACCTGCTGTTCTGGAAAGTCCGGCAACGCCCGGGCAAACCGCTCCTCTTTGGCCTTCTCGAAGGGAAGCCTGTTTTCGGCCTCCCCGGCAACCCGACCTCTTCCAGCATCTGTTTCGGCCAGTACGTGCGCCCGGCCATCCACCGCATGTTGGGCCGGAGCGAAGTGCTGCCCACGCCGACGCCGGCGTTCCTCGACGAGGAGATCACGAAGCCGACCGATCTGTACACCTTCGCTCGCGTCCGCCTCCGCTTCGACGAAGCGGGGAGGCTTCGCGCCCGTCTGGCCGGCGCACAGGATTCCAACCTGCTCGGGACGCTGGGCGAAGCGGAGGGCCTGCTTCACCTCTCCGAACCCGTGGATCATTACCCGGCGGGCGCTTCGGTCCGGGCCGAGTGGCTGGAGTGGAAAGGCTAGAATCGGGCTCGCTGCCTTCGATATTCGTGAATGGTTGGAACCCACCTGCCGCTGTGAAAGGCCAGGCGCCTGAACCAGTCTACCTGTGTGGTTACGGCAGGGCGCCCTCAGCCCTGCCGGTCGGCGGAGAAATCCGGCGTCCACTCGATGCCCCAGGCGGCGGCTACGTCCTGGATGAAGCCCCCTTCGGCCTGCACCACGCGGCCGTCCGCCCGGGCCACACGGGCCAGATCGTGCAATATCTCCATGCGAAGCGCTTCGGATATACTGGTACGTATCGTTTCGATGGCCTCGTGCACCTTATTCGTATGAGCGCGGTTCAAATAGGAGAACGTGGCGTCCCGGATGACGTGGTCGATCAGGGCCGGGTCCTTGTCGGGGCGCCACTGGCGTAGCGCTACCGATATGGCTCGCGTTTCCGCCGGGTCGAGGTGCTCGTCGGCGCCGTGGGCCAGGGCGAGGTACAACAACGCCAGATCATGGAGTAAATTGAGCGAAATATGACCTTTTTCTTCCACGGGAAACCTCCTTCGGGTTCATGTCGGCGGCGGCCCGCCGTATCCTGCAATATAGGACGGACGAACGATACCGTCTGAAACGATTCTCCTGGCCAAAATATCCTTCCCTTCGTTTGATATGTTATTCTTCGTAGCCGGCCCGGAACTACCATCGGGCGTGCCGGTCACCCTCTGGACGTCGCTCGAAGCGGCCCGACGGCACGGCGCCTCCGAACCCCTGGTCGTCAACCCGTGGGCTCTCGGGCCGTGCCGGTTGGGCCCGGATGGAACTGTCCTGGTGGACGAGGTGCCGCCGGAGGCCGTCGTCAACGCCGATCCGTACCTTCCGCCGGAGGGGGTTACGGCCGCCGGAGGGTACGTGGTGCGGGCTCGTACGGAGCAGCCCGACGTGGTGCTCATCTACCGGCGCGGCGCGTGGGACCTGCCCAAAGGCAAAATCAAGCCGGGCGAAACCATCGAGGCGTGCGCCCTCAGGGAGGTAGGGGAGGAGCTGGGCGCGGAGCCCCTGACGCTCCTGGAGCCGGTGGGCGCTACGGTCCACGGCTACCGAGCAGGTGATCGTTACCTCGTCAAGACGACCCACTGGTTTTTGATGGAAACCGAAGCGGCCGCCTTCCATCCGGAAGCGGGCGAAGGTATCACACGGGTAGGCTGGTTTTCGTGGCCGATCGCGCTGCGCCTGATAGGCTACCGGGTGTTGCGCGAGCATATGGAAAAGGTGACCGGACCCCTGTATCAACACTTCGGACTCTGAACGTCATGAACCGTACCGCGTTGCTTGCCGGAGCCACCGGCCTCGTCGGAGGCTACGTCCTGGACCACCTGCTCCGGTCGGATAACTATGAGCGGGTTCTGACGCTTACCCGCCGTCCGCTCCAGCGAACCCACCCGAAGCACGAAAACCGGATCGTGGACTTCGACCGGCTGGAAGAACACGCTCCACGGATCGGGGCGGACGACGTATTCTGCTGCCTCGGCACGACGATGAAACAGGCCGGGTCCAGGGAGGCGTTCGAGCGGGTCGATCTGGACTATCCGACCACGCTCGCCCGGCTCGCCTCGGCCGGGGGAGCGAAGCAGTTCCTGCTGGTGTCCTCGATGGGCGCCGACCCGCGCTCGCTATTTTTCTACAGCCGGGTAAAGGGCCGGACCGAAGAACGGGTTTCGGCCTTTCCGTTTACTTCCGTGTTTCTGTTCCGGCCGTCGCTCTTGCTTGGCGAGCGCGACGAACGGCGGCCCGGAGAGGCCGCGGCCGAACGCATCCTGAAGGGCCTCGCGCCGGTGCTTCGGGGGCCGCTCGGCCGGTTGAAACCCATCCGGGCGGAAGCCGTTGCGCGGGTCATGGTCCGCATGGCCGATATGGGGCTTCCGGGCGTTCACGTCGTGGAATCGCAGGAAATCGACCGCCTCTCCCCTGCGGAGTAAGCGGGCAACGCATCATCCTCAATAACCGATTCGGTATGGTCACAGCCATTGTTCTCATCACGGTTTCCCGGGGCAAGGTCAACGATGTGGCGGAGGCCCTCGTGGAGATGGACGGCGTGAGCGAAGTGCATTCCGTCGCCGGCCGCTACGACCTCGTGGCCGTCATCCGCGTACGCGACAACGAGAAGCTGGCCGAAGTGGTAACCGACCACGTGCGCCGGGTGGAAGGCATCGAGCGCTCCGAAACCCTGATCGGGTTCCGGGTTTTTTCCAAGCACGACCTCGAACATCTGTTTTCCCTCGGGCTGGAATGACTCCTTACGGAGCCGCAGCGCCCATATCGCGCAGCTCCCGGGCCAGGTTGCGGCTGATCGTGCGCCAGTCGTAGTTCCGGACGGTCACCTCCCGGAGGGCCTCCCGGTACGAGCCGTCCAGGGCCAGGGCCGCCGGAATGTGATGGGCGATGTCCCGGACGGTGTGCTCGGGTTCGGGCCGCAGGCGCATGAGGCGAGCCTGCTCCTCCGGCAAGGCCCGTCCTGCATTGTCCAGGTTGGCGCCCATGCCCGCGAAGTACGTACCCATGGGGAAACAACCGGAAGCCATCGCTTCCAGAAGCACGAGGGGCCCGGCTTCGGCCACCACCGAAGGGAACACGGCCACGTCGCAGCACGGATACAGCCGGGAGAGAGCGTCGTGCTCCAGGTGGCCGGTAAATACCACGTGGTCGGGCTTCAGGAGCCGCTCGGCGGTTTCGAAATAGGCGTCCAGCTCGCCCCGGGCCTCCAGGGATTCAAAGAACCGCGTGACCCGGTCGAAAGGGGCCGGGGGGCCTTCTTCCAGCAGGCTGCCCCACCGGGCGAGCCGGTCCACCAGCCCCCGCCGCCCGTGGGCCAGCGCCCACACCATCGCCTCCAGCGCTTCCCGCAGCGGCCCCCGCCCGACGATGACCAGCCGGGTGTTGGGCCGCTCGCGTAAAACCATCGGAAAGGCGGCCACGACCGACGGCACGCCCTTGAACCCGATGAGCTTCCCGACGAACAGCACCACGTCGTTCCGCTCCGGGTTTAGCGCATCCAGCTTGCGCTCCAGGTCGGCGTCGGGGCGCTGTTTCAGGTAGTCGCCGGTTTCCGTAACGAGCGCCTGCATCTCTTCCAGATCGGGATCGCCCTGCTCCAGCCGGTGGAACAGCCGGTTCGTCTGGTCGGCCGTTTTGCCTCGTTCGGCTCCCTGAACGGCCTGCCGCACCCCTTCCTGCGCGGCTCCGCGTTCCTCGCGGGATACCATCCGGAAGGCTTCCACGTCCACCCCGACGCTGGTGCGTCGCATTTTCCCGGCGGCGTCCGGCACGCCGGGAAACACATCCAGCACCCGACCCCGCATCTCCTCGCTCAGAACGAAAATGCGCTTAGCTGAAGTCAGGGCTTCCTCCGCCATGCGGTGCATCCGGGGATCCCGACGCACAACGTACTCGATGGCGCTGCCGTGCGGCATAACCGCATAGGGGATGCCGGCGGCCCCGCACGCTCGTTGCACCGCCGCGGACATCAACACGACGTGGTTTACGTGCACCGCCGTGACGCCCCGATCCCGAATCACACGGGTGAGCGTAGCCGCGTTCCGGTCCAGGTACGTCTCGATGGCTTCATCCGACATCTCGGGGATGGGTTGCATCCACTCCACCCCGCTGGGCGGCTGAACGTATACCGGAAGGACATCCAGTTGCGTCCGGTGCAGGATGCAGCGGCCTTCGTAAGGGGTCGGCCGGTTCAGGAGGAGCGTCGGACGCCCCTGCGGGTCATACTCGTACGCCTCGGCGACGAAGTCGTACCCTTCGGGCCGGCGGTCCTGGCATACGAGGTGAACCGTTTCCCCCGACCGGCACAGCGCTTCCACGACGAGCCGCGTCCAGAGGTTGCTACCGGAGCCGGAAAGAGCGTATCCATGAACCAGGCAGAGCATGACGAATGTGTTTTGAACCGAGAGGGATGTACAGGGCAAACCATCTTACGGCGCGCGCATCGCTTTTTCTTTACCCCGCCCGGATCTTCCAGCAACTTCACCACGGCGGATTCGCCGAACATATTCCCCTTTCTTTACCGGGCTGCTCCGGAACACCCCGATCAACCCGCCTTCCGGGAGGTATCAGGGGGAGTGTTTCTTTGCGATGACCATTCCGCTCCCTGAGCGTTTCCATAAACATGAACCCACGAACACCTCCTTACTCCATAGATTCCGATAACGACCCGGACGGTCCGCTTCCGACCTTTTCGGAAATGGCGCGGCGCCCCGGCGTATACTTCGGCCGTCTGGGCCGGGGTCTCCGGCGCAGCTGGAACGGTTCCGATACGCGCCCGATCACCGGGGCCCTGCTGGGCGTGGCGGTGCTGCTCGTAGGGCTGCTGGCCTACTGGATCGTGCTGGCAGCCCAGTTGCCCTCTCTGAGCGAGCTCCGAAAGGCCAACTTCTCCCAGGCTTCCATCGTGTACTCCGCCGACGGCGTCGTGCTGGCCCGATACCAGGATGAAAACCGGACGTGGGTCGGGCTGGATTCCATCTCTACGCACGTCGTGGAGGCGCTGCTCGCCACCGAGGACCATCGCTTTTACCAGCACTGGGGTGTTGATTTCCGCCGGCTGGTGAGTTCCACGCTCCAGACGCTCAAGGGCGACATGCAGGGCGGCTCGACGCTCACGATGCAGTTTGCCCGAAACGCCTTCCCGGATATGGCCGACGACATGGCTCTGACTCGGAAAGTCAAGGAATGGATCACCGCCCTGCGCACCGAGGGCCTGTACGAAAAGGACGAAATCCTTGAGATGTACCTGAACACGGTGCCGTTCATGTACAACGCCTTCGGCATCGAGGCGGCCGCCCAAACGTACTTCCAGAAGCACGCTTCCGACCTCACCGTGAAGGAAAGCGCCACCCTGGTCGGTATGCTGAAAGGTACGGTGTATTACAACCCGGTGCGGAACCCGGAACGCTCGCACGAGCGCCGCAACGTGGTGTTGCAGCAGATGGTCAAACATGGTTACCTGACCCCGGAAGAATACCAGACCCTGGAGGAGCAGCCCACAAAGCTCCGCTTCCACCGGATGACGCACGAGGACAACCTGGCCCCCTACTTCGCCGAATACCTGCGGGAGTGGCTGGACGAATGGGCCGAAGGGCGGGGGTACAACCTCTATACGGACGGCCTTCGCATCCACACCACCATCGACGCGAAGCTTCAGGAAGCCGCCACCGAGGCCGTCGAGAAGATGGGCGACGAACTTCAGGCCGTCGCTGCCGTGGAGTGGAGCGGGAGCCGCCCCCGGTACTTCTCGGGTCAGGCGTCGGCGTACAAAAGCTACCATGACCGCGTAGCTCCGTTCAGCTATTTCTGGGAGGCGAACGCCGACCTGCTCGAAGCCCGCATACGCCGCTCCGAACGGTTCGAGCGGCTCGGCGAGGGCGGCCTCGCGCCGGACTCCGCGTTTCTGAAGGTGCGGGCCGATACGGCCGTCGTGGATTCCATCAAGTCCTCCGTGACCCGCCTCGAAGCCGGCTTCGTCGCCATCGAACCCGGCACCGGAGCCGTGAAAGCCTGGGTCGGCGGGCGCAATTTCAAGGAGGATCGGTACGACCACGTCGCGCTGGCCAAGCGGCAACCCGGCTCCACGTTCAAACCGTTCGTCTATGCCGCCGCCCTGGAGAAAGGGTACACGCCGAACGACGTGCTCCGCGATCAGGTGATGGAGTACGTCAACCCTGAGACGAACAAGCGCTGGAGTCCGAAAAACGTAGGCGGCTCCTCGGGCGAGCTCATCACGCTGGCCGAGGCGCTGGCCCAGTCGAAAAACACCGTAACGGCCCAGCTCGTCATGGATGTGGGCCCGAAGCAGGTCGTGGATGTGGCCCGCCGCGCCGGCATCCAGAGCGAGCTTTCGTCCGTGCCCTCCATCGGCCTCGGTACGAGCGAAGTCTCCCTGCTGGAGCTATCGGCGGCTTACACGGCCTTCGTCAACGGGGGTACGGTAAACGAGCCCCTGCTGGTCAGCCGCATCGAAGACAACCGGGGGTACGTCATCCAGTCGTTTTCCACCACCAGCCGGCAGGCGCTTTCCGCCGGGACGGCCTACGGGGTGCTGGACATGATGCGCGGCGTGGTGGACCGGGGCACCGGACGGCGCATCCGCTCGGTGTTCGGCGTGCAGGGCGACCTGGCGGGCAAAACCGGCACCACTCAGAACAGCACCGACGGCTGGTTCATGCTGGTGCATCCCAACCTGGTCATGGGCTCATGGGTGGGGTTCAACGCACAGGCGGTCCGGTTCCGAAGCAACTACTGGGGTCAGGGCGCCCACAATGCGCTCTATATCGTAGGGGAGTTCATGCGTCGCGTAAAGCTGCCCCCCGGTGAGTTTGCCGCGCCCCGCTCCTACGACCCCGGCCGTTCCTCCCGCCGCGATACGGTTCTGCTCGTCGAGGAACGCGACTGGCAAAGCCAGTGGGACGCTCTCAACGAGGACGCCGAAGAATTCGACTTCTCGGACGACTCCTACCTCACGGTAGACGAGGGCGAACGTTCGGATGAACGGGACGCTTTCGATCGGGGGTTGCCCGACGACGAGGTGGAGATCCAGGATGAGGAAGTGGAGATCGATCAGGAGGACGAGCCGGCCCCCCGGGCAAGCTCCGCCGCCGACTCGCTGAACCGCCTGGAGCGCCGCCGAAGTCCGGTGAGCGATTACCTGGAGCAGATCCGGAAGCGTGACAACTGACTTCGGCTCACTCCGACGGCCGGACATCCTTGAGGTGCAGCTGCAACGAGGTCCGTCCGTTCCAGTTATTCTCCTGAATCGTAAACAGGGCATCGAGCGGGCTTCCGCCCCGGGCGCTTTCCTGCACCAGCCCGAAACGCTCCCGCATCCCGAACCCGATCGCTTCGAAGTGCAATCCGCCGTCGTCGCCTGCGTGCCGGAGGGTAACCTTGAGGTGCTCGCCCGAACGCCCGACGCGCTGCGGCGCGCCGACCGCTTCCAGTCCGTTCGCCTGAAAAACAGGCGTGTCGTTTTCCGGGCCGTGGGGGGCGAACTGCCGGAGGACGGCCCAGAACCTCCGGTCGATCTCGTTCAGGTTCAGCAAGGCATCCACCGAAATCGAGGGCGTCAGGACTTCCGGCGTAACGAACGAGGACACCACTTCGTCGAAACGCAGCCGGAAGGCCGTTACGTTCCGGGTCGGGATGGTCAGCCCGGCCGCGTAATCATGTCCGCCAAAGGTGGTGAGCAGGTCTTCACAGGCTTTCAGGGCATCGTAGATATTCACTCCCTGGATCGAGCGCGCGGACCCCTTGGCCTCGCCGTTCGAGGCGGCCAGCATGACGGTAGGGCGGTAAAACCGTTCCACCAGCCGGCTCGCCACGATCCCGATGACGCCCAGATGCCACTCGGGTTGAAAAAGCACCAGCGAATGCTGGGCAACGCTTCCCAGGTGTTCATCCGCCAGGTGTTCCGCCTCGCTCAGGGTCGTCTGGTCGAGGGTGCGCCGCATCCGGTTGGCCTGTTCGAGTTGCCAGGCCAGTTCGGCGGCCCGGTATTCGTCGTCTTCCAGCATCAGCTCCACGGCCCGGCACGCATCGCCCATGCGTCCGGCCGCATTGATGCGCGGGCCCAGGCTGAACACGATCCGGCTGGTGGAGCACTGCGCCAGATCGATACCGGCCAGTTCGGCCAGCTTCTTCAACCCGAGGCGGGGCCGCTCCGTCAGCCGTTTCAGCCCCTCCGCCATCAATACCCGGTTCTCGCCCATGATGGGCACGATGTCGCCCGCAATCGAAATGGCTACCAGATCAAGAAATGGATAGGCTGTTTCCGGAGGCTCGCCGAGCGCGGAGAGCACCCCCTGGGTCAGCTTGAACCCCACGCCGCACCCCGAAAGCTCCTTGAAGGGGTACGGACAATCCACCTGCTTCGGGTTGAGCACCGCCAGCGCTTCGGGGATCTCATCGTCCGGCTTGTGGTGGTCGCAGATGATGAGGTCGAGGCCCCGGTCGCGGGCGTACCGGGCTTCCTGCACCGCTGTGATGCCGCAATCCAGGGTAACTACCAGGCGCGCCCCCGCGTCTACGGCATAATCGATCCCCGCCGGCCGGAGCCCGTACCCGTGCTCGATCCGGTCCGGGATGAAAAAGTCCACCTCCGCTCCGCGCTCCCTCAGGAAGCGAACCATCAGGGTGGTTGCCGTCGTGCCGTCTACGTCGTAGTCTCCATACACGAGGATCTTTTCTCCCCGGCGGACGGCTTCCGCCACCCGTTCCGACGCCGCCCGCATCCCCTTCATCAAAAACGGATCGTGCAGATCCTCCAGTCGGGGGCGGAAAAACAGGCGCGCGCCCTCCAGCGAATCGATCCCCCGCAACACGAGTACCCGCGCGAGCGCTTCCGGCAACTGATTCAGCTCCTGTTGAATCAGCGCCACGCGCCCGGGTTGTTCCAGAACTCGCGGTACCCAGCTGTGCGTCATGATCCTCTTCCGGTAACTCCTCCACTCCCGATCTCTGCCGGCCTCCAGGCCTGCCCGCCGTCGAGAGGCACCGTAAGTATACCGGTC
Organism: uncultured bacterium; assembly: GCA_965365445.1. Taxonomy (GTDB): domain Bacteria; phylum Bacteroidota; class Rhodothermia; order Rhodothermales; family DASSAV01; genus CBDUBS01. The sequence goes on from CBDUBS010000020.1 coordinate 24,664, forward strand.
GGCAGGGGCTTCGCGCAAACGCCGGAAGCGAATTGCCGTAGAAGGACAACCGATGCGAGACGGGGCCGCTCGAAATCGAAACACGCTCTTCTGGAGGCGGTTCCCTACCCCGGCCGGCTGCATCCCTTCGGCGAGTACGGCCGGAAAGTCCGAGGGCGCACCCAGCGTGCGCCCATTTACCGGGTGTTGTTTCCGTGGAAAACGAGCCTCAAGCCGTAGAAGCTCCGGTGCAGATTTACGTTGGCATAAATTTCTATACCGGCTCCCAGTTCAGGCATTATAAATCCCAGGGGCTTGGCGATGAGTTGCAAGTCCGCCGATAGGCCTGGCGATACCACATCGTATACGTCTTTCTCCACTTCTCCATACGCATCGGTTCTCCAGCCGCGACGCCATCGGCCAATCACGAAGGCCGGACCTACAGACAACGCCGCAAGATGATACCGGCTAAAGCTGCGGCGCCCGAAACCGACACTGGCCGCAATCACGTAAGGCGGCCTACCCAGAGACAATGAACCGACGTAATCGACTCCGGCTTGATAGAAGCGGTTTTCCCTACCGAAGTTGTAGTTGAGGTTGAAATTCGGAACAGGCGTCTCATACTCGCCTACCGTTGGCCTGGACCGACTGATGCCTGCATTGAACCATTCACTTCGGATAGGTCCGGTTGCCTGCGCGAAGGCATTGGTTATCGTGCCGAACCCTGCCAGCGGCAGTAATACGAAGGGGATTGTCAAGAGCGATCGCATGGCAGCAACCCCCAAAATCACGTTTAGGCTCCCTGGCAATACGTCGACCCGGCTGTGTCCGGGAGGCCGGAGCGCCCTTAGCGGGAAGCTTTGTTAGGGGCACTTTGCTGAGAAGCGGGGCAGCCTGCCGGCAGACATGGGCGGTTCCCGGACCGTATCCCGTTCTCGATGAATTACTTCAGCAAGGTCATCCGTCCCGTTCTGGTAAAGCCGCCCGCCGTGAGCTGGTAGAGGTACGTCGCCGTAGGAAACGGCGACGCATCGAACGTAACCGCGTGCCCTCCGGCCGACATCGGTCCGTCCACCAGGCGAGCTACTTCCCGGCCCATCAGGTCGTAAACCACCAGCCGCACATGAACAGCTTCCGGCAAGCTGAAACGGATCTCTGTCGAGGGATTGAACGGGTTGGGGTAATTCTGGTCCAATGCCAACCCCGCTACTTTCTCAGCGGGATAGCCGGACACATTGATTTCCTGTATTCCCGATTGCTTCGAAGCTAATTGGCCTCCACCAACGCCGATAGTTACATCTTTATAGGTAACGACTGTCTGAACCGGACTGCTGGTATCGGTGACGGTCAACTTAAGTTGTAGAATGGAATTGCTAGATATGGACCTAGCAAAGGTTGAACCAGAAATGTAGTTACTCCACATGCCACAATTCTCTGCGTTCGGTGTCGTGCCACCGCTTCCATATTCAACGCCATACGATTCTGGACTGTTCATGCCACCAGGGCAGGTGAAAAGGTATTGCCAACGGTAGATGTAGGGAGTCTTTCCTCCCGAAGCGACTGCTGTCCAAGTGCCATTCTGACCCACCGCCAAAGTCGCCGGTCCGCCAATCGAAACTGTTAACGGTAGGGTAAGACCCAGTGCATCAATCAGAGGATCTACCACACTTGGAGGAACTTCGTCATGAAAACCATGAGTTGTGGAAGCTATCGTCGTAGCGAACTTCGACCTTCCGTACTCATCCAGATCCAATGCACTTTTGTGGGGAATAAAGGTTGGATGAGTAAACCGCCTAAGTTCATAGCTCACCACATGGACGCCAAGAGATAATTTGAATGGTAAGGGTGCTGAACCCCACTGGAGAGTAGATGTCACTGGAAGATATGACCCTGCTTCTTTGATTGGTTCGCCAGGATCTATACTGGATTCCCAGTCAACGTATCCTGCAATATTAGTCTTTACATCTAACCACTTCCCGCTATTTGCATTAGGAATATTAGGAGCAAACGCAACACCTATTGTCTTACATAAATCAGGATAGCCATCCCCATTCAATTGTTTCAATATATTATAGAAATTATCATGTTCATTAGCAGTAGCGAAGACATTATCACGCAACATTTGCTTGGCGGCCATACTTGCAAATCCACCAGGATTCATTTTTTTCCTTTTGATGTATTCCTGCAGATCCGTGTCTATGACCGCATCTTGCTGAGGCGAATCTACTGACACGAAGTGAGAGACATCTAGTGGTATACCATTATGCTCCGCTTTAGCCAAAGCAAAACGACAAATCACGCCCCCCATGCTCACGCCAAGTAATTTTATTGGCGTAGTGCCAGACCTGATGCTTGCAATGTAATGAATCGCATCGGCTACGTATTGAGCATTAGTCGCCATATCAATTCCTCCTTCCGCAAAGTCGAGAACGATGATATCTTGGCCTAATGATTTAAGTTTATCGAAGAGTCCGTTGCTCTTTTTGTAGTACATATTTGGATTATTATCATTTTCGGGATCAAATCCTTCGATAATAATGAAAGGATTGTCAATAGTTTGGTCGCCGTCATCCCATAAAATCATTCTGTTGCCTTCGTCATCAATGAATCCTCGAAAAGCAGGGGGGACTACATACACAACATATTTATGGGAATAAATATTACCTGCAATATCCCATAGTTTCATTTCCATGAAATATGTACCAGTAAAACTCCATGGTGGCGACACTATGACCAAATCATTTGACCCTGTGCCCTTGACAAACTGAAAATTCCCGGCATCATACTTTACTTCAATCCGGGTATAAATGACTCCATAAAGCTCAAACCCAACTGTCTGTCCCAGCCTAATAAACAAGGCTGGGTCATAATATTGACCTACACCCGCATAAACGGAAACGGTAGGATAATGTGGAAGGGTTTCGGACTATTCTGCTGCTAAAGAAACATAGTCTGCGGAGATGGCTATCTTGGGACAGATAGTTGATGATAAACACCAGAATACAAGCGCTGCTATACTATTGAAATATCTTGTCTTAAAAATAAGGTTTTTCATTATGGGTTTCAATTTGGGTTTTGATTCGAGGGGTGTCATAAAGTTCTTCTGCATGGATTTATTAAACAATTATTGTGTATAACGAATGAAATACGCAAACCAAGAACACTATGTGCAAGACTCGTTATTGTGAATAATCCGAGGCCCAATCCTATATCGTTTAAGATTATAACTCCAGTCACTTTTGCTACTGTGCCAGCGGTGTAAAACCATTTCGTTTCATGTTTATAGAGCTCTGGCGATATAATTTCCTGCCCGAATACGAAAGCTGGTCCTAAAGACACGATACCTAAAAAGGGACTTTGCCACATTCGTTTTGCCAATCCTGCACTAATTCCCATCACAGCTTCGGACCCTAAGGGTTTTGATGAAACATCGTATGCAATCTGATACAATCTGTCGCTTTCAAAACTATAACTCAAGCCAAGCGCAAATCTTTCATATGGCGCCAATCCAATTCCTAAACTTGCTTCCACCCATTTAGTGTTAGTCTCTGAGCGAAAACTTTCCTGAGCATATGTAATTGTTATATGCCCCAGGAATAAGAATATAATAAAATACAAAAAATGAATTTTCTCTTTCATCTCTTAATTATTATGAAGAGTCGCTAACCGGTCAAGAGAGCTTGAATAGCGAGGAGAAGCACCGAGTTAGGTTTTTTGGAACGGTCAGGCCGATGATCCGTGGGCCAGAGACACGGTGCTGAATCGGGAGGTAACGAAGGTATGAACATACAGATAGATGCAATTCACACAAGTATTTATGTCTGAAGCGTATTGTAGTCAATCTCTTGCATGCCCTTCGACATAAATTCACTCAGGCGGAGACTTACCTTATCCCCCTAGCTCTCCGGTGGCGGTTGTCGCGGTGGGGGTTCCCGAAAAGAAAAGCGCCGGAGCCTCTTTCGGCCCCGGCGCCTTTCTGCGACGTTCGGCTATGGGAAGGTTACTTCACGAGCGTCATCGTTCTATTCAGCACCTGTCCTGCCGTCCGGAGCTGGTAGAAGTACGTGCCCGAAGCCAGGCGCGAGGCGTCGAACTGGACCTGAAATACCCCGGCCGGCTGCATGCCGTCGGCCAGCACGGCCACTTCGCGGCCCATCACGTCGAACACGGTGAGCCGGATGGGCTGCGCCCCGTCGAGCTCGAACGCTATGGTCGTGCTCGGGTTGAAGGGGTTCGGGTAGTTCTGGTTCAGGCGAATGGCCGTAGGCAGTTCCCCTCCGGAGAGCGGCTCCGTAGCCGTAGTGGTGAAGCCGTTCTGGTCCAGGGCGGTCCAACCGGTGAGCCAGTTGGTCGGGCCGAACGCGCCGATGTAGGGTACGGGCGTAAAGAAGGCATCACCCGCCGGATACGCCGCCGGCGGCGAACTCAGCGCCGGGCTTCCGGGGGCAGGCCGCGGGTCGAGCCCCCGGGTGGCCGTGCGCCCGATGCTGCGCAGCAGCGGGTTGGTTACCTGGTTGGCGTTGGCCGCGTTCGAGAGGTAGCTCTGCACGAAGCTCTGGTTGGAGAACTGGTTGACCTGGTTGCCCGCGCCGAAACCCCACCAGATGTTGTTCATCAACACGATGTCGCCCGCCTCCAGGCGCGCCCGGCTGTCCTCGGCCCCGGCGGTAGCGACGTCCTCGACCGTGATGCCCAGCCCGCCGGTGGCCGACTGGAAGTCGGTGAAGATCGAGTTGTAGTACTTGCCTCCGGCGTTGTCCCGGAAGATCATCAGCTCCTTGCGGTCGCCGGCCGGGGTGGCGCCCACGCCCGGGCCGATGTAGGTGGCGTTGTAGATCTGCGGGATGGCGAACGGGGTGTAGAACTCCTCGTTGGTGGCTCCGTCCTGCTCGGCGGCGGCGCCGGCTTCGTCGGTAGCGAGCAGCGCGAACCAGAACTGGCCTTTGCCGCGGAAGCCTTCGTCGTAGTCGAAGGCGTCGTCGGAGTTGAAGGCCGAGACGAGGTACTTCGTGTTGACCGTGCCGCCGAAGAACTCGAAGCCGTCGTCGGCCGA
>CBDUBS010000021.1:0-29680 GCA_965365445.1 uncultured bacterium
CCCGGTACCGCCATACCCTCGCCGAAACGTGGGAACTGGGGCAGGATGAACGGGCCGTTCTGGCCGTGCTGATGTTGCGCGGGCGGCAGACGCCCGGCGAGATCCGGAGCCGCACCGGACGTCTGTACGATTTCGATAACGTCGAAGAGGTGGAAACCGTACTGGAGCGCCTGCAAGGTCGCACCGATCCGCTGGCGGCGGCTCGCCCGCCCCGTCCGGGTCAGAAAGAGCAGCGCTGGACGCACCTGCTCGCTTCCGCCGAAACGCCGGACGAGGACGACGGCCCCGACGCCGAGGGGTCCGGACGGTACCCTGCCGCGGAAGAATGGCAGGATGTACTGGCGCGCCTGTCCCGGTTGGAAGAAGCGTTCGAGCAATTTCGCCGGCAATTTGAATGAAGCCCGATCGGTTGACGAACGATGATCAAGATATTTACTACCGGCGGCACCATCGATAAGGTGTATTTCGATGCGCGAAGCGAATACGAGGTGGGCGAGCCGCAAATCGCCGACATCCTCAAGGAGGCCGGGGTGCAGGTGGCGTACGAGATTGCCATCCTGTTTAGGAAGGACAGCCTGGACATGACCGACGATGACCGCCGCGTTATTTTTGAACGCGTTCGCGACGATCCTTCCGGGCGCATCCTCATCACGCACGGCACCGATACGATAGTCGAGACGGCGAAGCGGCTCGAACGGATCGAGGGGAAAACGACCGTGCTCGTGGGGTCGTTGAGCCCTGCCCGGTTCAAACGCAGCGATGCCGAGTTCAACATCGGGTTCGCCTTTGCCGCCGTTCAGGTGTTGCCGCCGGGCGTGTACATCGCCATGAACGGCCGCATCTTCGATCCCGAGCACGTCATCAAGAACCGCTCGATGAACCGATTCGAGCCGGCCTGACAGGAGCGGCGTCCGGAAGCCGCCCCGCTTCGGGCACAGTTGTTGGTCTTTCCATCATCACCGGATGCGCGTCTTCCGGGCAGGGGCCGGTCGCGGGGCGGTGATCGGTTGGAAACCGCACGCAGCGGGTGTTTTTCAGGGGCCGTGCATCCTCGGCGAAGATCGTTCGTAGGGAAGGGTCTACAACTATAAGGTCGTCCTCAACGGTGGACATTCACCGGGCAAGTACATGGCAGAGCCCTCCGCAGTATATGGTCCGTTGGTCGAGCAAGCCCGAGCAGGCGACGAGCGTGCCCGGGCAAAGCTGCTCTCGACGCTTCAGCCAGTCCTTCGGACATTTTTCATACACCGTATCGGGCTGCGCCCGGAAGTAGACGACCTGATCCAGAACACGCTGCTCCGCGTCCATAACAGCCTGGACGACCTGAAGCACCCTGAGCGGTTCCGGGGGTTTGCCATGAAGGCGGCGCTGTTCGAGCTACAGGACCTGTACCGGGGCCGGTATGCCGCCAAAGAACGGTTGTATGATCCGGAGTATCCGCCCGAGCACGAGCATCGAGAGTCGTCCGTCGGAAACCGGGTGGATCTCGAAAGGGCTCTCGGCACGCTGACGCCAAAGGCAAGGCGGATCGTGGAACTGCGCGAGTTTGGATACCGGTATGAGGAAATAGCCGAGATGCTTGACTCCACGGAGGCGGCCGTCAAGATGCAGGTCAAACGGGCCTTTGAGAAATTGCGCGACGTACTGGTAACCGTAGGGTGGTTGATGCTGTGGTGGGGCGCCTCGTTTTTTTCCTGAATTTAGAGGGGCGGCAAGATCGGGTGAAAGGGACGTTACTTTTTTTGGGGCGGGCGCGGCTTCCTCTTGCGACATGTGCTCGTGTCCGTTTCGTTCATCGCGCCGTTCAACCGGGGCGCGCCGACTGCCGGAGGCCCCATCGGTTGAAGCGATTCGCCCGGAATGACCTATGGGATCTACGCACGAAATATCCGAACTGGCCCCCTTTTATGACGACCTGAACCCGGAGCAACGGACCTTTCTGGCCGGGGCGCTCGCTTCCGATCCGGAGTTGTCGGAGCTTTTCATGCAGTGGCGCTCGCTCCGCCGGGATCTAGCTGATCGTCTGGGCCGGGATGTCCCGGACCGGCATCTCCTGGTTCTTTATGCCCTGGATTTTTCCGGCCGCCGGGACGACCTGACTCCTGCGGAGTTGAGCCGGCTGGAGCAGGCCCGACCGGCGCTGGAACGGGCTATGGAAAGATCGCCCGCGCTGGTCGATGTGGCGGCGGACATCGTCTTCCAGGCCGCCCAGTTCGACCGGGTGTGGAATGCACATTACGAGGAGGATTCCGGATCGGCGGAGCGTCGGGCGCAGCGTCCTGTCTCCCGCCCCGCTCGGCGCCGGACGTGGGCATGGCGTGCGGCCGCCGGGGCAGCTGTGCTTTTCTTCGGCGTGCTTGCTCTTTTCATGTTCAGTCGCGATGCATCGGTGGCGACGCTCGAGTTGGCCGCCGGAGAAACACGTACGGTAGAACTGATTGACGGAACCAGCATTCGCCTGACGGGGCCTGCCGTGCTGGCCTACCCCACCTCCGAGGCGGCGTTTAATCGACAGGTGCGGCTCGAAGGGCGGGCGTTTTTCGACGTGGCGCCCGACGAGGTTTCGTTTACCGTAGCGACCCCTACGGCCCGGGCGACCGTTCTGGGCACCACGTTCGGCGTTACGGCCGACGAACGGCATACCGAAGTGGTGCTGGCTACCGGAAAAGTGGCCGTGGCCTCGGTGTCGGCCCCGGAGCGGATCGTCGTGCTCGAGCCCGGCCAGATGACCCGGGTAGAGCAGGGAGCCCTCCCCTCGACCCCCGAGGCGATTGACGTTTCCGATGCGCTCACCTGGACCGGCCTGTTCGTTTTTCAGGCGACGCCGCTCCGGGAAATAGCTCGCCGCCTGTCGGAGCAGTACGGCGTAACCATTTCGTATACGCCCTCGCTCGGCGAGGAACCCATTTTCGGAACGTTCGATCAGGAGATGCCGGTGCGAGATATCCTGGCGACCGTATCGAAGGCATTGGGCGCCCGTGTTCGGAGCGAGGCCGATGGAGCTTTCCGAATCGTCGAGGCCGAGTGAAGCCGGTTGCGTCGGGTTGGGCCGGAAATAAGCCTGTATGAAAAAGCGCCCCTGTGGAGGGCCGCAATCCCCACCGGGTACAACCTGAAGCCGGCCGGAGCGTTACACCCTCCGTTTCCGTCGGAGTGTCGCAATTCTCCTGCGTCCGGCTTATGCGCGTTTCCCGTTTCCCCATACTTGGCTTGTTGCGCCCAGGGATCATACTGGGGGTGATCGGGCTGTTTCTGATCCGGCCGGGGGAAACACGGGGGCAGGACCTTCACTTTTCGTTTCAGGCCGTTCCGTTGCGGCTGGCCCTTTCCGAAGTCCGTTCCCAGTCCGGCGTCGATATCGTATACGCCCGAAGGCTGGTTGAAGGCCGCACGACGACGTGCGAGTACCGGGGGGCGGCTGTTCAGGAGGCGCTTGGCTGCGTACTGAAAGGCTCCGGATTGAGGGCGGAACCCGTCCGGCGGCGCCAGTACGTTATCGTGGCCGACGCAACGCACGACGAGAGGGAGCCTGCACGCGGCTCCGTAGCCGGATACGTATCGGATCGCGCATCGGGCGAAATGCTCCCGGGGGCGCACGTCTATCTGTCCGATCTCCGGGTGGGCGCTACTACGAACGTGGCCGGTTTTTTCCTCATTCCTTCTCTGCCGATGGGAGCCTACCGGGTGCGGATTTCCTACCTGGGGTTTCAGGCGCTCGATACGAGCCTGGTCGTAGGGGCTTCGCCCGGAACGTTCGAACTGACTGCCAGGCCGCTCGAAGCGGCCGGCCTGGTCGTTGAGGACGAGCGGCGCACGGGGGCAGATATATCCACCGTCCCGGGCGTGCTCGCGATGCCGGTTTCCGACCTCGAGCAACTGCCTTCGTTTCCCGGCGAGCAGGACCTGTTGCACGCCATGCAGTGGTTGCCCGGAATCCACCGTTCCGGTGAGGTAAGCGGCGGCCTGATCATCCGGGGAGGGGAGCCCGACCAGAACCTGTACCTCATCGATGGAGCGCCGGTTTACCATCCGTGGCATGCCTTCAGCCTTATCTCGACGTTTCAAACCGAAACGTTCAAGGACGTGCGCCTCTACCGCGGTTCCTTCCCGGCGGAACACGGAGGGCGGCTGGCAGCCGTTCTGGATGCCCAGATGAAGGATGGAAACCGCACGGCGCCCCGAGCCGTAGCCGCGCTGAGCGTGCTCAGCGGCCGCATCATGGTGGAAAGCCCGCTGGGTTCGAAGGGCTCCTTCATGGTGTCCGCTCGCCGTTCGTATCTGGATAAGCTGATCGGGCGCGAGCATCCGGTGCAGGATGACGACGGAAGGCGGGATACGTTGCGCACGGGCTATTATTTCTACGACCTGAGCGCCAAATACTCCCTGCGCCCCCATCCGCACCACCAGATTACCTTCAGCCATTACCAGGGCAGGGATAACCTGGACGTACGCCTGCCTTTCGATGTTTCGCTCGACCTATCATCGTGGCGCCATCCGGCAGATCTGTTTTTCGAGATCGACCAGAACTGGGAAAACCGGCTGTTTTCCGTGCGGCATCAGGCGCTCGTCTCCAACCGGAGTTTTCTGACAACCACGGCCTACTACTCCGGTTACGACGCTGACGAGGGCGCCTCCATCCGACCTACCATGAGCGCCACCCTGGACTCGGAGTACCGCGTCCGTCTGTACGACCTCGGCGTGAAAATGGACCTCGACTATTACCTGGGATTATCCCATCAACTCAGGGGCGGGGTGCAGGTAGTCAACCACCAGTTCGGCAGCTTTCTGGATGCCCGTGTCCGCCGCTCGGCGGGCGCCGTGGACTCGCTGAACCAAGAGAGCCGCCTTCATGCATGGGAAATCTCCGGCTACGTGCAGGACGCATGGCAGCCCTCTCCCAGGTGGCATCTTTCACCGGGTTTGCGGCTTGCCTATTTCTCAGGCGGGAAATACCTCCACCTTACCCCGAGCATGAGTTTCCAGCGGGTTGTGAGGCCGAAGCGGCTGTTGCTCCGGGGAGGGATCGGAACGACCGTACAGTACATCAACCGCTTGCGGGACCGGTATTCGTTTATGTACGACCTCGTATCGAGTCGCTGGATTCCCGTGAGCGACGAGGTGAAGCCGGCCTGGAGCAGTCAGGCGGGCCTGGGGCTGGAGATCCATCCGCACGGCCGGATTACCCTGAGCGCCGATCTGTACGGCCGGTACGCAGAGCGAGTGCTTTTGCCGCGCGACGAATACCGCACCAAAGATGGTCTGGAGGGGCCGGGAATCGAAGTGGGCACCTTGCTCGGCCAGTACACTCCGTCGCATGCGATGGTGTACGGAGCCGAAGTATCTGCCCGGGTGACGGAGGGCGACTGGTCGCTCTGGCTCAATTACGTCGCGGGGCGCTCCCTGAACCGCGCTCCCGAACTGGGTGAGCGGCGGTTCCGCCCGGCCCGTTTCGACGCCCCGCAATCCTTCAGGGGGGTCGTCGTGAGATCGGTCAACCGATGGGCGTTTACCTTTTCGGCCGACGTTCGGAGCGGATATCCTTATTCGGCGCCCATAGCCCGGTATGCCGTCGGGGATCCGCTGGATGAGGAACCGGTGCCTTATTTCTATCGCCCGAGCGTCAACAACGGCCGTCTTCCGGCGTACTGGCGTATGGATGCGGCCGTGGACTACCGGTTCCGTCTGCTCGGAGCGCGCTGGCGCGGCCGGTTGCAGCTGTATAACCTCTTCGATCGCCGGAACGTCATCAGCAGGCAGTACGATCCGAGAGAGTACATCCCCGCGCCGGCCGACCGGCGAAGCCTTCCGCTGCTTCCTTTGATCGAACTCGAAATGGAGATTTAGCCTACATGCGCGGGCGCACAGGGACCATAGGATTACTCGGGATTCTGGTGCTGCTTGTCGGCCGGTGCGACTCGGTGCAGCCGGAAGCCGAGCCCCTGCTGGTCGTAGAGGGTTTTCTCGACACGGAGAAACCGGTTCCCGCCCTTGAGATCCGGCAGACCCGGTCGGTCAGGGCTCCTTACCCTGCCGACGAAGGCACGGCGGTAGCGGATGCCCGCGTCGTTCTGACGGTAGACGGCCGGAGAGTGGGTTTTGCGCCGGATCCGTCGCGACCCGGCAGGTACCTTCCACAGGGCGAGGCCTTCCTCCGGCCAGGGGCACGGTTTGCTTTCTCGGCGGAATGGGGCCGGCAGAGAGCCACCGCCGAGGGCGCTTTGCCCCCTCCCGTGCGCATCGATAGCCTCTCGGTGCAGGCGCCCCCCGAACCCGTAGAAGCCGTACTGCTGGACTCGTTGAACCTGGATTCGCTCGGGGTCGTCTCCCGGCAGGGATTCATCTATCCGGTAGAGGTTTCACTGTGGTGGCTTCCCACCCCTGCCGACGTGTCGGCGGATACCTTGTACTGGGTGCGCACGCAGCTCAAGCCTTTCATGACATTTTCTTCGAGAGTCGTCGACTTCTTCCTGCGGCCCGAACAAATCCGGTGGGAGCATACGATCGGAAGAGATGCCAGGGGCCGAAGGCGCTGGACCGGTGTGTACGCCGTTCCGGTCGAAACCCGCGACACTCCGCTTCCGGAACATCGGCTCCGGGTGTCGGTGCTCAGAAGCGGTCAGGATTACGCCCGGTATGCTTCCAGCAGGGATGCGCCGGAGCGGCGGGAGCCGGTATCCAACGTAACGGGAGGTCTGGGTATCGTGGCCGGCATTTCAGTGGATTCGCTCGTCGTCCGGGTTCGGCCCGCTCCGTAAAGCCTGCGGCCGGGCCGCTCCCCGGCGATAGCGGAGCGCTCGTCATCGCAAATCGGCAGCGGACTGCCATGAAAACGTTATGTCGTCCGGCACTTCTCCTGCATCTGGAACCGTAACCCGGATGGTGCTTCAGGAAAAGCACCCGGACAGGGTTTCGGTTTACCTGGACGGCGCGTTCGGGTTTGGCCTGCACCAGGACCTGGTGCTCCGCTACGACCTGTACAAAGGAAAATCGCTCTCGGAGGCGGACGTTGCCCGGATAAAGGATGCAGACCAGGAATTCCTGGCCAGAGGAAAGGCTTATCACTTCATCGGATACCGCCCCCGAACCGTTCAGGAAGTTCGGCGGCGGCTTCAGCGGGCCGGGCACCAGCCGGAGCACGTCGCCCGTGTAGTGGAGCATTTCCTGGGCCTCGGGTTGTTGGACGATGCCGCCTTTGCCCGGGATTACGTCCAGTCGCGTATGCGTAACAAGGGGTACGGACCCGACCGGATACGAAACGAGCTGCTGCGTAAAGGAGTGGACCGCACTCTGATCGACGAAACCCTGCGGGAGGTGCTGGCCGACGTGGATACGGTCGAGGCGGTCCGGGCGGCGGCGGATAAACAATGGGGACGGCTCCGGCGAGAGCCCGATTCGCGCAAGCGAATCCGTAAATTATACGAATACTTGCTTCGGCGCGGCCATACCACCGACGATGTACGTCGGGTAATAGAGGAGTTCAGAAGTCGGGAACGCTGATCGAAGGCGCACGGCAAGATATCCCAACGTACACCGGCATGACGGAAAACCATTCATCCAGACCCCTCGATGCGCCGGCCGGGCCGGAGATGCATCGGTCCGGCCCGCCTTTGCGACGAGCCTCTCGTTTTACGGCCGACCGTTTGATCCGCGTGCTTATGGGCCTCGGGGCGCTGGCCGCCCTGATGTGGGTAGTCTGGTTCTTTGCCTCCCTGGTGATTTATCTACTCACCGGCATCGTACTGGCTTACCTGCTCAAGCCCCTCGTCGATCGGGTTCAGGGCTTCGGCCTCGGGCGCATCTCGTCCATTGCAGCCACGTTTCTGCTGGCGGGCGGCCTCATCGGGCTGCTCATCGTTTATTTGCTGCCGTTCCTCGAGGAGCAAGTCAGCGACCTCTACGAGCAGATCTCCTTCGAACGGGTGGCGCAAATTACCGCCGTCGAACCGGGTAGTCCTGCCGAAGAAGCGGGCGTCCAGCCTGATGAATTCATCGTAGCCGTAGAAGGCCGCCTCTGGACGGGGTACAGCCAGTTCGAGTCGGTGCTGCGGACGAAGGATCCCCGCGATACTGTACTGGTGCTCGTGCGGAACGAGGCGGGCGCTACGCGATCCCTGCCGCTGGTGTTGCCCCGAAGGGCGAAAACCGCGGAGCCGGTTCCTGCCCGGGTTTCCGAAGCCGGCGAGGAGCGGCACGTCGCCTCGCTGGGGTTGATGATCCGCGAGGTTTCGCTCTCCGAGGTGTCCACGTTTCTCGAAACCCGCCTGCGCAAGATTATGCCCGTGGAGCACGGGGCCCTCGTCAACGGGCTGAGCAGCGCATTCGAGGAACTGTTCCGGGGCGAGCGGATTACGGAAACCGTGGGTTCGGTGCTGAACGTATTCACCAATCTGTTTTATGCCCTTGTCGTAATCCCGTTTACGACGTTCTTCTTCCTGAAGGACGGTGGAGAAATCCGGCGCTACCTCCTGCATTTCGTGCCGAACCGGTACTTCGAGATCACCCTGGCTATCATCGAAAAAATCGAGACCAATATCGGGAGGTATTTCCGCGCCCTGTTTTTTCAGGTCGTTTCGATCATTACGGTTGCGTCCCTGTTGCTCAAGCTGACCGGACTGTATTACTGGCTTGCCGTCGGTATTTTTACCGGGTCTGCGGTGCTCATTCCGTATGTTGGGCCGTTTCTCGGGTTTATCGTGGGGGCCATCGTAGGGGTGGCGCAGACCGGCGATGCGTCGCTGGTGCCCGGTGTTTTCGTAGCCATGATCCTGACGCACATTTTTGACAATGTGGTCGTACAACCCTTTATTTTTTCCCGAGCGACCCGCTCGCACCCGCTTGTCATTCTTTTTGCCGTGCTCATCGGGGCCAAACTGGCCGGTATCATCGGGATGCTCGTTGCGATCCCCCTCACGGCTACCATTCGGGTGACCATCGAGCAGATATTCTGGAGTCTTCGCAACTACCGTATCCTCCAACCCGCTCCATAGCCCGTATGTCGAGCCGCCCCGGTGTATCGGACCTTGCGCTGTTTATCCTGGCCGTTGCCGGCTTGCTGGTATTTTTTCTGTGGTTTCCCGCCCAGCACCCGGACGCCGCCGCCGATTACTCGCTCGGGCGGAGCGAGGCGGCCGAGCGAGCGGAACGTTTCCTCACCGAAAACGGCATCTCGACGTACGGATTGCAACGCGAAGTCCGCTTCTACCGGGCTCCGGCGCTGGTCGAATCCCTTCAGGTGAACCTGGGTCGCCGCCGAGCCGTCGCCTTGCTGCAAACGGATACGTCATTCGCGCTCTCCGGATACTACTGGGAAGTAAGCTGGCGCGATGCCGACGTAAAAGAGGACGAGGAACGGCGAGGTCCGTTCTATCAGGTCGAGTTAACCCCTTCGGGCGCCCTGCGCGGCGCGCGCGTTCAAGGGCGGCAAGCCGTTGCCCCGAATCGGGAAGCGCTGGCTTCCCTGTTTGCGACCCTTCCGGATAACGGCCGACCTTTCGGGGCGCTTCTGTCGCTCCCGGACTCGCTTCTATCCGCCGCCCTCTCGTTCAGCCCGTTTGATCCGGTTTCGGCAGATGCCTCCGAGGCGGACCCGGCCGCCGGGATCATATTTCGGGGCGGAGGTGGGGCCGAGTCTGCTCGGGAAGGCTCCGGCGAGGCGGTAAGGTTAGGTTCCGGGGCGGCCGTCCGATTGGCCCGCTACCATCTCGCCCGAAGCGCGCTCGCCGGGGCGCCGCTGCGCCTGGATTCCTTATGGCTGGCTTCCGAGGGCGCCGTCCGTCCGGCTCTGCTGCGGTTTGTGGGAAAGCAGCCCTATTATGGGCAAAGCATACGGGTAGAAATCGGCGTGATGCCTTCCGGATCGCTGCGCCGCCTCGAAACGGAATGGAAAAGCGTGAAGAAGCATCCGGAGCGCAGAGGCAGTGGTCTGATGATCCAAACCGATCAAGTGGCAGATGTCGTAGAATTAGCGCTCTACCTGATCTTCATTGTCGTATTCGTGTTCCTGTTCTTTCGGCAGTTCAACGCCCGGGTCATCGATCCCAAGCCGGCCATCCGGGATGCCATCGTAGCGGGCACGGCGCTGGGTATAACGGTGCTGCTCGTCTCGCTGCCGGAAATCGTCCGCACCGCGGGCAGTCTGTGGACGGGTCTGGCTATCGCGGGCGTTGGGGGGGTGCTGGCCGGGGCCGGCAGCGCGGTCCTCATCTTTCTCATCTCTGCCGCTTCCGAGTCGTTGGCGCGGGAGGTGTGGCCTCGTAAAGTCGCTACGCTGGACCTCGTGCGCATGGGGGCGCTTCGCAACGTGCCGGTCGGCAAGGCGCTGCTTCGCGGCGCGGCGCTGACCGGAGTGGGCCTCGGATTGATGACCCTGGTCGTGGGAGCCTCGCCGGACGCCGTATTCGAGTTCGAAGGGGAACAGGTCATCTCGTTCGCCGGAGGGTACGTGCCGCTGGGAATCGTTGCGGGCGTCGGCGTCTGGTATACCATGTTCGTGAGCCTGCTCATGCTGCTGGGCATAGGCACGCTGCTGCGGCGCTGGTCGCCGCGGGCGATGTACGTCGTTCCGGTGCTCGTGGCGGCGCTTACGCTGGTGCAGATCGATCCGCTCAACGTGCGTCCGGTGGCCGTCGATACGTTGCTGGCGGCTGTGATCGCCGTGGTGTTTGCCCTGGCCTTCTGGCATTACGATGTGCTGACGTGTTTCGTAGGCTATCTCTTCTTGAAAATCCTCGTGGAAACGGCTCCCGGCTGGATGGCCCCTGGCTCTCCCACCCAGCTCGATGCGCTGGTCGCCGTCGGCTTGTTCGGCGCCGTAGCTGCGGTGGGCGTTGCGGGCGTCCTGACCCGTCGGACGGGTGAGAAAGTCCCGGAATATGTACCCTCCTATGTCGTGGAGCTGGCCCGAGAGGAACGGCTGAAGCGCGAGCTGGAGTTGGCTCGCCAGGTTCAGGAAACGTTTCTTCCTCGGACCATGCCGGATATGCCGGGCCTGGACGTAGCCGCGATGTGCCTGGCCGCTCAGGAAGTCGGCGGCGACTACTACGACTTCATTCGGCTCGGCCCGAAGCGCCTGGCGGTGGTGGTGGGCGACGTAAGCGGCAAGGGCATTCAGGCGGCGTTTTACATGACCCTGGCTAAAGGATTCCTCCAGACCCTTTGCCGGTCCTACCCCTCGCCGGCCGAGGTCATGCGCCGGATGAACGACCTGTTTTACGAAAATGCTCCTCGCGGGATGTTCATCTCCATGATCTACGGCGTAATCGATACGGAAGCCCGAACGTTCACGTTTGCGCGAGCCGGGCACAACCCGGTCATCCTCAAACGCTCGCCCAGCCGCGACGCCGAGGTGATCCAGCCCAGAGGAATGGCCATCGGCCTCGTTTCCGGAGCCCCCTTTGGGGAATCCATCGAAGCCGTGAAGGTGGATCTGCACGCAGGAGACGTCCTCGTTCTGTACACCGACGGGTTTTCGGAAGCCATGAACGATGCCCGGGAGATTTACGGCGACGACAGGCTGGCGTGGAAAATTAGCGGCCTCGGCCGCCGCACCGCCGCCGATATCCTGAGCGCGGTTTCCGAGGACGTCCACCACTTCGTGGACTCCGCAAACCGCCACGACGATATGACCATGGTGGTCGTCAAGTTCGGGTCGGTGCACGCAACCGATGGGCGCACCATACCCGGCGGAGCCGTCCGTGAAACGACTGCCGCGACCTGAGCGCTCAACCTGAACCCGGTTTTCCAATGCCCTCTCTCCCCGGATATGCATCCCATCCGCCCGCCGACGCGGATCTGACCGAGGCCCTTGCTTTTCTCTACGGGCTGGACGTACAGCCTCCCGAAATCGTACTCGTGCTGGGCTCCGGGCTGGGCGATGTCGCCGATTCCATCGAAGCGCCGGTCCACGTAAGAGGAGAAGACATCCCCGGCTACCCCCGCTCGACGGTGCAGGGCCATTCGGGCCGGCTCGTGTTCGGATGGATGGCGGGCCGCCGGGTCGTGTTCGTGCAGGGAAGGGTGCATTTTTACGAAGGCATTTCCATGCGCGAAGTCACCTTTCCAATCCGGCTGCTTCATGCATTTGGAGGGCAGCGACTGCTGGTGACCAATGCCGCCGGGGGAATCAATACGTTTTTCCCTCCGGGCGCCCTCATGTTCATTTCGGACCACCTCAACCTGGCCTTCCCCGGAGCGGTACGAACGGACCGGGAAGACGGACCTGCCGGCCTGGTCCACGTAGAAGCGGTCACACCATATGATGGGGCGTGGCTCGAAGAGGCGGAAAAGGTGGCGCTCGGCCTGGGAATAGGCATCCGGCGCGGGGTGTATGCCTGGACGCGCGGCCCCAGTTACGAAACCCCGGCTGAAATCCGAATGTATCGCCTCCTAGGCGCAGACGCCGTTGGCATGAGCACGGTACCCGAGGTTCTGTGCGCTGCCGGGCGCGGAATGCCGGTCCTCGGCATCTCGACGATTACCAATGCCGCCGCCGGCCTGGGCGCCGCCGCCCTGTCGCATGGCGAGGTACTGGAAGTAGGGCGGCAGGTTCGGGACCAACTCGTTACATTAATTTACGGTATTCTTCAAAATAATTAATCCGAGCGGGATCGACCGGGAGCACGAATCGTATTAAACATTAGGAGTTAGACACTTCGCTCAGTCAAGTGGTTGTCCGGGGAACGTTGGAGGTGGGCGATGCGAACACGGTCGGGGTATACGGCGGCACTCTTCCTGCTTACGGTATGGATGGGGCATGGCCCGGCCGGGTGGGCCTTGCCCCTGCACGGCCCATCGCTGCAACTATTCAGTTCCATCGACCAGCGAGCCGTCGGGGTTGGCGAGCCGCTCGTCCTCTCGGTATTGATCTATGCTTCGCCCGGCACGCCCGACGAAGAACAGTCCCTGCGGCGTTCCGTAGAAGAAGGGCGGTTACGGATCGATTCCCTGCATTTCAAACTACTCCGCACCGAGACCGGCGAAGGCGTCCGGGACGTCGTGGAAGGGGTGGATGTTTTCTCCCTGACGATTCGTTACATCCTCCGGGCGCGGCATGCCGGGGTGATCCGCTCTCCCGTATTCGAGTTCGCACACGGGGGGAAAACGTTCCGTTCCACCCCGCACCGCCTCGATGTGTATTCGGTCAGTCCCGATTTTTTCAGGGCGGGGCAGTCCATTCTGCCCATCATGGCGGAAACGAAGAACGGGGGCAGCCCTCGCCAGATCGCAGGGACGGCTTTTCTCATATCCGAGGATGCCCTGGTAACCAGCTTCCACGTGGTTGTAGACGCCGACCGGGTGAACGTCACCCTTCCCAATGGGCAGGTTGTTACGACACGCAAGGCCTGGCTGGCTGATCCGTTCCAGGATATCGCCATCCTTCACATCGATCCGCAGTACGTCCGCCGGGCTCGACTCATGCCGTTGAGCATGGCTCCCGATGAAGGGAATACCGGCCCCGAAGGCGGGGGCGATGTGGTCTTTACCTATGGCTGGCCCCTCGGTAAGCAGCGAAGCACAGCAGGGATACTATACCGCGATGTGTTGCCGCAGCCCAATGAACGGGCCTGGATAAGCGCCAATCCGCTGCTCCCCGGCGATAGCGGCGGCCCATTGCTGGACCGCTACGGCCGGGTCCTTGCCGTCATCTCTTCGGGTACGGTAGGCAGGGGGGCCGATGTGCTTCGCGAAAACGTGTGTTTTGCTACGGATCTACACCCGTCGCTGGCGCGGCTCGACCGGATCAAGCACCCCCGCCGGCTAAAGACGCTGTTTCGGGATCAGAGTGTCGAGGCGGAACCACGCACACATGCCCTTCGGGTATCTTCGTACCTGAGCATCGGAAACCCGATCTTCCCCCAGTTAATCGAATCGCTGGCTGAAGTACAGGCCGCCGCCAGGGAGAACACGGGCGATGCCCGCCTGCACTTCATGCGCGGAGCGATTCTGGAAATGCTCGGCAACGGCACGGAAGCCCGCGCATCGTACGAGGCGGCGCTGACCGCCAATCCGGGATATTTCCCGGCTGCGTATGTACTGGCTCTCTACGACTTGAGGCAGGGAGCCTATTCGGCGGCCCGAGAAGAATTCGAGCGCATCCATAGCTACCTGCCCTACCGGCACCTGGCCAGTTACGGCCTGGCGGTTTCCCTCATCGGCCGCCTGGAATACCGGGAAGCCGTCGAGCATATCACGGCCGTCATCCAGTACGACCCCCACTTCGCTCCGGCGTGGTTCGATCTGGCCCGGTGCTATCTGGCTCTCGGAGACGAGCCTCGTGCTCGCCAGATCATGCACCGGCTCGAAGAAATCAATCCACGGTGGGCAAGCCACCTTCGGCAAGTAATTAGAATACCTGCCCTTCGGCCCATCACGCGCATCGAACTGCCCCCCGCTAACCTGGCCTCTCTGGAGAACTGGCACTAAATCTGCCTTTGATCCAATACGTACGGATTCCGCGAAATCTTTGCACCATGCGGCCCCTGCGGGGCGCCTGCAAGGTTTTCAGCATTGTATTTTGTTCCATGCGTGTGCATATTCGTAAAGCGCCGTTACGTAATTGTAATAACCGTCGGCATGCACCTCCACAGTTGTTTCACCTTGCCCATACGGGCAGCCACGGTAGTGTGATCGATGAGCTACGAACAGGCAAATCGGGACCGGTACTATAACCAACCCCGTTACGGTACGTTGGACCGGGATGAGTACGAAGTGTATGAGGGGGAGGATCACAAGGAAGGCGCCCGCGGTTCGAAGCGCTATCACGACGAGATCTACTCGAAGCGGGTGCCGGCCGGGAAGCGCACGTACTTCTTCGACGTCAAGACGACCCGCTCGGGGGATGATTTCTTCGTGACGATTACCGAGAGCAAACGGGTGGACGAGGGGCACTACGAAAAGCACAAAATCTTCCTCTACAAGGAGGATTTCGGCAAGTTTATCTCGGCCATGCACGAGGTCGTGCAGCACATCAAAGACAAGTGCCTGCCGGGCTATGATTTCCACGACCTTCCCGACCTGCCCGTAATCCCTACGGAAGAAGACGAAGGCGCCGCGTACTCCGAAACGTCACGCGACTACTGACATTTCCGGCGTCCTGTTACCTCCTGCGGGCATTCTTGTCTTGTGAAGAAGGCCGTCTCCGAAATCCGGCGAGCAGCGCGAGCAGGGTAAACGCACACCCGATCAAAAATGCATCGGGGTAGCGGGTGTAAAACGGGAGGGCGCGGTTCGTCCGAAGCGTGTGGATGAGGACTCCTTCGCGTTCCGCCTCACTGCCGAGCATCCGGCCGTTCGCGTCGATGAATGCCGAGCGCCCTCCGTTGGCGGCGCGCGCCGTCGCCCGCCGGTTCTCGATGCTGCGCAGGCGGGCGAGGTTCGCAAACAGGGTAGCATATCCGCCGAACCAGCTTTCATAGGCCGGCTGGACGAATAACCCCGCGCCGGAGCGGGCCATACGCGCCCACAGGCCGGGAACGTATTGCTCGTTGCACAGAGGGGTTCCAAGCAAAACAGGGTTTACCGCCCTCGCTCTCAGCGGCAGAAGGCGGAGAGAATTTCCCGGTACGAACCACCCTCTGCGCTGGTGTTCCTCCCGGATGAATCCGATCCGCCCAAGCAGGGAATACAGGGGTAAACCCTCCCAGAAGGGCACGAGCCGCTGTTTGGTATACGCGGAACGGGGCGACCCGCTTGAAATCAAAACGGCCTGGTTTACCCGGACGGGTATCCCGCCGGGCGCGTCGAGCCGGCCGTTCATACCGAAAAGGAGCGCTGCGTCATTCCGCTGTGTCCACTGCTCGATCAGGCTTTCGGCAGAGGCGTCCGTTCCGTCTACGAGGCTTTCCGCCCAGACGTACAGATCGGCGTCTGCCGCCTGCCCGGACTGAACGCGGCCTGCATCCGAAAGCGCGAGGAGCCGTCGGACGGTTTCGATCGAGCCGGTTTGCTCCGGACCCAACCGGGTATGAACAACGGCCACTCGTACCGCGGCTCCTTCCGGCGCATCCGAACGAGCGGCCGCATACAGGGCCGGAATGCCGAGCCAGAGGCAAAGGACCGTCAGGATCGTACCGGCGGCCCGACGCCGCGTTTCCGGCCGCAGGGCCGTCAGGTGGTACAGGGCCACGTTGAACGAAACGACCCAGGCGGTAATGCCCCAGACGCCCGTAACATCGGCAAACTGCACCAGGGACAGGTTGACCGCCTGGCTGTTTCCAACGAACAAGATCCCCAGGGTCATGGGAAACCGGACGTAGGCCCACTCCCATACGGGCCACAAAAACACGAGCGCGATCAGAGCGCGCGGGTACGGCATCCAGCGTCGGAGGGCGAACAGGACGAATAGCGGGACCGATTCGAACAGCGCTTCCTGAATACCCGCCGCCCAGGTCAGCGGCATCATACGGGTCGGCACACCGACGAATGCCCACCACCCCGTAACGAACGTCGAGACGAGCATGAAACCAAACCCGAGGCCCATGAACGGGGTAATGTTTCTGATCCGTTCGAGCGCAACGAACAGGGGAACGAAGGCGAACCAGGCCAGAAAGGAAAGGTTAAACGCGTTCGTGGAGGGCCAGGAGAGGCCGTAGAGCACCGCAGCCCCCAGAGCGGCAAACAGGATGCGGCCTCCGGAAGCGCCTGTGAGGGTCCTCATGCGGATTTTGAATGGTATGCCGTGCTCATCGGCGCCCTCGGATGCTGTTTCCGGCTGAGATGGTAGAACGGGCCATAGCCGTCTGGCGGTTTCGGCATGGGCATCAAAATAAGGAAATTCCCTCCCAAAATGGTTTTGGACCGCCCGGCAGCGCCTGTAGGAGCGACCCGGCGGCCCCGACTCGGATAAAGTGATGCAACTCCATTATAAACGATACGGCACGGGCGGTCACCCGCTCATCATCCTGCATGGCTTGCTGGGCTCCGGTGGCAACTGGCACACGCTGGCCTCGCGGGCGTTCAGCCCTCACTTCGACGTGTATCTGGTGGATCAGCGCAACCACGGGCGCTCGCCCCACCGGGACGAGATGGATTACCCTGCGATGGCCCGGGATGCGGCGCGGTTCATGGATGAACACGGCCTACGATCGGCGTATGTCATGGGCCACTCCATGGGAGGCAAGACGGCGATGGAACTGGCCCTTGCGGAACCGGAAAGGGTGGGGCGGTTGGTGGTGGTGGATATCGCACCGAGAGCGTACCCTCCGCAGCACCTCGATTTGCTCGATGCGCTTCGGTCCATCGATCCGGGCGCCCATGCCTCCCGAAAGGCCATCGACGAGCGGCTGGCGGAGCGGGTATCCTCGGCGCCCATACGGCAGTTTCTGATGAAAAACCTGGCCTACGATCCCGATGAGGAGCGGTACTACTGGCAATCGAATCTGGAGGCGATGTATGCGAACTACCAGCGCCTGAGCGCGGAAATCGAAGGGGGCCGGGTGTACAATGGCCCGGCGCTTTTCATCCGGGGCGGTAAGTCGGGGTACGTCACGGAGGCGGACGAACCGGCCATGCGGACCTTGTTCCCGCAGGCGGAGGTGGTCACGCTGCCTGAGGCCGGGCACTGGATCCATGCCGACTCGCCGGGACCGTTTACGGGGATCGTTCTGGATTTCCTCTCCACCTGAGGCACGTTCGGTCCTGAACAAAAGCCTCCGATAGTCGTTGTGACGCGGGCCATCCGAAGGCGCCATCTGTAGCCGATCTGTCTACCGCTTCCCATCCATGTACGACACGCTGAATACGCTTCGCGCCCTGTTGAAAAACCGGATCCTGGTGCTCGACGGCGCTATGGGCACATCCATTCAGGGGTACGGGCTGTCGGAAGCCGATTACCGGGGGGAGCGTTTTGAAGGCCATCCGTCCGACCTGCGCGGCAACAACGACCTGCTTTCGCTAACCCGGCCCCACGTCGTACGGGAAATCCACGAGGCGTTTCTGGAAGCCGGAGCGGACATCATCGAGACGAATACGTTCAGTGCGACGTCCATCGCCCAGGCGGACTACGGGCTGGAAAACGAAGCGTACGCCCTGAACGTCGCCTCGGCGCGTATCGCCCGGCAGGCGGCCGACGCGTTTACGAAAGCCAACCCGGCCCGGCCTCGCTTCGTCGCCGGAGCCATCGGGCCAACCAACCGCACGCTTTCCATCTCGCCCGACGTGGCCGATCCGGGCTACCGGGCCGTCACGTTCGATGAGATTGCCCGGGCCTACACCGAGCAGGCCCTCGGGTTGATCGACGGCGGGGCCGACATCCTGCTCATCGAAACCGTATTCGATACGCTCAACTGCAAAGCGGCGTTATTTGCCCTGCACGAGTTGTTCGGGCGCACGGGGAAGGGCCTCCCCGTGATGATTTCCGGCACGGTGGTCGATCTGAGCGGCCGGACGCTTTCCGGGCAAACGCCCGAGGCGTTCTGGATCTCCGTAGCGCACGCCCCGAACCTGCTCAGCGTGGGCCTGAATTGCGCTCTGGGTTCGGCGCAGATGCGGCCATACATCGAGGAGCTGTCCAGTGTGGCATCCGTCCCGATCAGCCTGTACCCGAATGCCGGTTTGCCCAACGAGTTTGGCGGATACGACGAATCGCCGGAGTACATGGCGGCGCAGTTCGAGGAGTACGCCCGGAGCGGTTTCGTGAACATCGTCGGGGGATGTTGCGGCACCACGCCCGAGCATATCCGGCTGCTGGCCGAGATCGCGGCGGGCCATATGCCCCGATCCGTACCGGAGGTCGAGCCGACGCTTCGGTTGAGCGGGCTGGAACCGCTGGTATTCCGGCCGGAAACCAACTTCGTCAACATCGGCGAGCGCACCAACGTCACCGGCTCCCGGATGTTCGCCCGGCTCATCCGGGATGGGCAGTACGAGGAGGCCCTCTCGGTAGCCCGGCAGCAGGTCGAAAACGGGGCGCAGATGATCGACGTGAATATGGACGAAGGGCTGCTGGATGCCGAAGCCGCCATGGTCCGGTTTCTGAACCTGGCGGCGTCCGAGCCTGAAATATCCCGCGTGCCGGTGGTGCTGGATTCGTCCCGGTGGTCGGTCATCGAGGCGGGGTTGAAGTGCGTGCAGGGCAAATGCGTCGTCAACTCGATCTCCCTGAAGGAAGGGGAGGAAGCTTTTCTGGAGCACGCCCGGAAGGTACGCCGCTACGGTGCGGCCGCCATCGTCATGGCGTTCGATGAGCAGGGGCAGGCCGATACGTTCGAACGCCGCATCGAGGTGTGCCGGCGGCACTACGCGTTGCTTACGGAGAAAGCCGGTTTCCCGCCCGAGGACATCCTGTTCGACCCCAACATCTTTGCCGTCGCTACCGGCATCGAGGAGCACAACCGGTACGCTCTCGATTTCATCCGGGCCGCCCGGTGGATCAAGGAGCATCTGCCTCATGCCCGGGTTTCGGGAGGGGTAAGCAACATCTCCTTCTCGTTCCGCGGGCAGGATCGGGTGCGTGAAGCGATGCACGCCGCATTCATGTACCACGCCATCCGGGCGGGCATGGATATGGGCATCGTCAACGCGGGGCAGTTGGAGGTGTACGAGGAAATAGAGCCGGAACTGCTCGAACGTGTGGAAGACGTACTGTTCGACCGACGCCCGGACGCCACCGAACGCCTCGTGGCCTGGGCAGAAGGGAACGCCCGTCCGGATGCGGAAACCGAGCGGCGCCAGGAAGTCTGGCGCCGCGAACCGGTAGAGGAGCGACTGAAACACGCCCTCATCCGGGGCATCACGGAGTACGTCGAGGCGGATGTGGAGGAAGCCCGCCGGACCTATCCGACTTCGCTCGAGGTGATCGAAGGGCCGCTCATGGCCGGGATGAACGTGGTAGGCGATCTGTTCGGTGAAGGCAAAATGTTTCTGCCTCAGGTCGTCAAGAGCGCCCGCGTCATGAAGAAGGCCGTCGCCTACCTGATCCCGTACATCGAAGCCGAAAAAGCGGCCGGGGAAAACCGAAAGCCCCGGGCGCGGATCCTCATGGCTACCGTCAAAGGCGACGTGCACGATATCGGGAAGAACATCGTCGGCGTGGTGCTCGGATGCAATAACTATGAAGTGATCGACCTGGGCGTGATGACCCCCGCCGACCGAATCCTCGATACGGCCGTCGCCGAGAAGGTGGACATTATCGGGTTGAGCGGCCTGATAACGCCCTCGCTCGATGAAATGGTGCATGTAGCCCGGGAGATGGAACGCCGCCGGATCAACCTTCCGCTGCTCATCGGCGGGGCTACCACATCCCGGGTACATACGGCGGTTAAGATCGCCCCCGCCTTCTCCGGCCCGGTGATTCATGTGCTGGACGCTTCCCGAAGCGTGGGCGTCGTGAGCCGCCTGCTTTCTTCGGAAAACCGCGCCCGGTTCATCGAGGACGTGCAGCGGGAGTATGAAGCGGTAAGAGCGGACCACCGCCGTCGCTCCGGAAAAAAAGCGTACCTGACCCTGGAGAAAGCACGGGCCAATCGGTTTACCGACGACTGGAAGTCGGCCCCGATAACCGTACCGCAACACCCCGGGGTGACGGTATTCCAGGACGTATCGCTGGAAGAAATGCGGCCGTACATCGACTGGACGCCCTTTTTCATTGCGTGGGAGGTCAGAGGCAAGTACCCGGCTCTTCTTGACGATCCCCATGCCGGGGAGCAGGCCCGCTCCCTGTACGACGACGCCAACCGGTTCCTCGACCAGGCGCACCGCGAGCGGCGCATCCGGGCTTCCGGGGTGATGGGGTTGTTCCCCGCCAACAGCATCGGCGACGACATCGCAGTATACACGGGAGAGGACCGAAACGAGGTGCAGGCCGTGGTCCACTCGCTCCGGCAGCAAAGCGAAAAAACACCGGGCCGCCCCAACCGGGCTCTCGCCGACTTCGTGGCTCCCCGCCTTTCGGGACGGGCGGACTACATAGGCGCTTTTGCCGTTACAGCCGGACACGGCGTGGAAGAATGGGCCGCCCGGTTCGAGCGCGACCACGACGACTACGGCAAGATCATGGTCAAGATCCTGGCGGACCGGCTGGCCGAAGCGTTCGCCGAATGGCTGCACGCTCAGGTGCGAACGCATCTCTGGGGCTATGCCCCCGATGAACGGCTCACCCGCGAGGAGGTAATCGCCGAGCGATACCGCGGCATCCGCCCCGCCCCCGGCTATCCGGCGTGTCCGGATCATACGGAGAAGCTCACGCTGTGGGATCTGCTCGGCGTGGAGCGAGCCGCCGGCATTCGGCTTACCGAAACGCTGGCTATGATGCCTGCGGCCTCGGTTTCGGGCTGGTACTTCGCTCACCCCGAATCCGCTTACTTCGATGTGGGCCGCATCGGGCGGGATCAGGTGGAAGATTACGCCGTGCGGAAAGGGATGTCGGTTGAGGAAGCGGAGTGCTGCCTGGCTTCCCGGCTGGCGTACGATCCGGAAGAGTCCCGAGTGGTCGTGTAAAGCACTCCCCGAACACTTCACCGTAAGTTTTCAACGAGTTGACGTTTTGAGGGTGCAGGCTTTCTTTGCAGCCCCTATATTCAACGGTTCATTGGCCCGGGCATTCGCTCCGGACTCTCCCTGACGTGAGAACCACGATTTGCTGATCCCATGACTCCATCCATTGCCTTACATACCCGCCGCCCTTCGGCCGTCGATTCCCTGCGCAGCGAACACGTTTCCGTAGCGGCCCAGGTGCTCGGCGTGGTCGGGTTTGCCGTGCTTACGGCCGCCGCCGCTCAGGTCCGGATTTACCTCTGGGAGGTGCCGTTCACGCTCCAGACCGCCGCCGTTTTTGCCTCCGGCCTGTACCTCGGCGCCCGTAACGGCTTCCTGGCGCAGGTGCTGTACCTGGCCCTCGGGATGTTCCTGCCCGTATTTGCGGGCAGTGAGTTTGGTCCGGCCTACCTGTTCGGCGGCGTGACGGCCGGTTATCTGCTGGCGGCTCCTGCGGCGGCGGTGCTCATCGGCAGCCTCTCGAAGCGCTGGAACTCGCTGGCGGGAAGCACACTCACCCTCGTCCTGGGCTCGCTCGTGGTGTTTGCGGCCGGTGTGGCCTGGTTGCACGTAGCGGCCGGCCATACGACCTGGTTCGAGTCGGTCGATAAAGGGTTTCTTCGCTTCGCCGCAACCGACCTGGCCAAACTGATGTTCGTGAGCCTGCTTTATACCGGCTCCCGCCGGATCGGTTGAGCGTCCGCACCGCCTTCCGCCTTTCAAAAAAGGCGCCGCTTCGGGAAAAGCGGTGCCTTTTTTGCGTTATTACGACACGACCGCCGAAAAACAGGGTACGGCCACTCGGCCGCATCTGGATAGTGACACTGGAGATACGGAATGTGGACGGCCATGCGGATAACGAAGGGGGCGCTGGCGCTCATGGTGGGGTTGCTCGCGGGAACAGTCTCGGCGCAGACGGGGCCGAAGAAGCCGGTGGTAGAAGATCCGCTGGTGCAGTTCCAGGCCGAGCGCGGGCTGGCCTTGCTTTACAACGTGAAGTTCGAACAGGCCGCCCGCCTGTTCGACCAGATCGACCGCCGCCATCCCAACCATCCGGTAGGGCCGTTCCTGAAAGCGCTAGGTACCTGGTGGCTCATCCTGCTCGACCTTTCGGACACTTCGCACGATGCGGCCTTTTTCCGGGCTATGGATGAGGTGATCCGGCGCAGCGACCGACTGCTGGACCGGGACAAAAATCATTTCGACGCCATCTTTTTCAAGGGCGCCGCGCTCGGGTTTCGGGGGCGCCTGAAGTCAAACCGGGGCGATTGGATCGAAGCGGCTCTCGACGGCAAGCGGGCGATGAACTACGTCCTCCGGGTGGCCCGTAAAGACCCCGCCAATGCCGATTATCTGTTCGGCAAGGGGATTTATGATTACTACGCCGATGTCATTCCCGAGCGCTACCCCATCGCCCGGCCGGTGCTGGCGTTCTTCCCCGATGCCGACCGGGAGCGCGGCCTCCGGGAGCTTACACGCACGGCACGCGAAGGCCGATTCATCCGGACGGAAGCCGTCTATTTCCTGCTTCAGATCTACTATCTCTATGAAGAGGATTATCAGAAAAGCCTGGAGCAGGTGGATTGGCTGCGCAAACGGTATCCCGACAACCCGTTTTTCCACACCATCGAGGGCCGTATTCACGCCCGGTGGAACAACTGGAGCCGCTCGCAGGACATATTCCTGGATGTGCTGGAACGCGCCCGCCGGAAGCAGCGGGGGTATAACGTTGCGGCCGTCGAGCAGGCGTACTACTACCTGGGGCGGGGGGCCATGGTATACGGCGACTACCCTCGGGCGCTGAAGCAACTGCACCTGCTGGAGCGGATTACGGTAAACCGGAGGACGGATTCGTACTTCAAAGTCTGGGGCCGCCTGCGGCAGGGCATGGTTTACGACGCGCTCGGGGAGCGGGAACGCGCCGTTCAGCGATACAGGGAGGTGCTTTCGATGAAGGACTGGGCGGACTCCAGGGCACGCGCCCGGCAGTACCTCGACGAGCCATATCGGGGAATCGACTACTGATCCGTCGGCCCTCTTTTCCTGTCCGGCCCGGACCCTATCGGGCCTCTCGCTCGTTCACGTACGAACCGACGGCAACAACCCGTGCGACAGGAAACCAGGAGGGAGAACCGATGCTGCTGCGCTACTCGGAGTGGGACGATGAACGTCATGGAACCGCCCAGGCGGCATTCGACCGCCTGTTCGAACTGTTTCAGCAATTGCTGGAATACGCCGCCGGAGATGCGGCAGAGGCGTTGCGCTGGCTGACCCAGCTCGACGAACGCTACGGCCTCACGGATGAGAGCATGGGCATCGGCGACTTCATCGAGGAGATGAAGCAACGCGGGTTCCTGAAGGAAAACGAACAGGGCGAAATCCGGATAACGGCCCGCACCGAGCGAACCCTGCGGCAGCGCTCGCTGGAGGAAATCTTCTCGCAGCTGCGCAAGAGCGGCCGGGGGCGGCATAAAACGCCGCACGCCGGCTCGGGCGACGAACGCCTTCCGGAAACACGCCGCTGGCAGTTCGGCGACGACGTGAACCTGCTCGACATCACGGGCACCCTGTCCAACTCGTACCAGCGGGCGGGCGTTGAGGACTGGAATCTGTCCGAGGACGATTTTCAGGTGTTCGAGACGGACCACCAGGCCAACGTGGCTACGGTGCTCATGATCGACCTCTCGCACTCCATGATCCTCTACGGCGAGGATCGCATCACCCCAGCCCGGAAAACGGCGCTCGCGCTTTCCGAACTCATTATGACACGCTATCCGAAAGATACCCTGGACATCGTTGCGTTCGGCAACGACGCCTGGGAGGTGAGCGTCAAGGATTTGCCCTATCTCCAGGTGGGGCCGTACTATACCAATACCCGGGCGGGGCTTCAGCGGGCTCGCGACATCCTGCGGCGGCGCAAGAACCGCAACAAGCAGATTTTTATGATAACGGACGGCAAACCGAGTTGCCACATCGAGTACGGCCGGATGTATCGCAACGCCTACGGCCTAGACCGTCGCATCGTGAACAAGGTGCTCGACGAAGCCGTCATCTGCCGCCGCGAATCGATCGCCATCACCACATTCATGATCGCCCGCGACCCGTATCTCCAGAACTTCGTTCACGAATTGACGGAAGCCAATCAGGGCAGGGCCTACTATTCCAGTCTGGATAACCTCGGTGAGTTTATCTTCGAGGATTACGTCCGGAACCGTAGAAAAAGTGTCCGTTAGCGGTGTCATTCGCCCCGGAGGTCCGCTCGTGCCGTCCGTCATACCCCCGAAAAAAAGCCTGGGTCAGAACTTTCTTTCCGATCCGAACACGGCCCGGAAGATCGTTGCGTCGATCCGGGCTCCGGAGGATGCACACGTAGTGGAGATCGGTCCGGGAACGGGCGCTCTGACCGGGCTGCTCGCCGAGCGTTTCCCCATGCTGACGGCCGTGGAAGTAGATCCACGGGCCATCGAGGTGTTGCTGGCCCGGCTGCCGGGCCTCGATGTCCGCCGTAAGGATGTGCTCGAACTGGATTGGGAAGCGCTGGCTCGGGAGAAAGGCCGTCCTGTATACGTAGTGGGCAACCTGCCGTATTATCTCACCAGCCCGATTCTGTTTTCGCTGTTCGACCACCGGAGTATTCTTGCGGAAGCCGTTGTGATGATGCAGTTGGAGGTGGCCGAGCGGCTGGTGGCCGTGCCCCGAACGAAAGCGTACGGCATACTGAGTGTCAACGCGCAGCTGTTTGCCCGCCCCGAGCTGCTGTTCCGCGTCTCGCGCAACGTATTCTACCCCCGCCCCGATGTAACGAGCGCGGTCGTCCGGCTGGACTTCCGAAACATCGACGTGGCAGCCGATGTAGGCGCGTTGCGTCAGGTCGTCCGGGCGGCCTTCAACCAGCGCCGTAAAACGCTCCGGAACAGCCTCGGCCGGTGGACCCGAGACGGCGGGTTCGTCCTTCCCGACGACTGGGAAAACCTGCGCGCCGAGGAGCTGTCTCCGGAGCAGTTCGTGGCGCTGACGGCGCATCTCGGCAGCCGGCATACGATACCGCCGGAATAAAAGCGGCCGCAGGCTGCCGCCGCCCCGACTGAAGCCGTATCTTGTAAGGTCGGAAAAGGTCCGTTTTGCCCCGATCCGGGGCGCTTCGCGGCCCTGTTGCCGGGCGTTTACCCCTTTCCTTGAAACGGAGCCGTTAATGCCAGAAGGTGCCTTTACAGAGGACCAGGAGTGGTCGGCCGGCGCGTTGGACGTAGACGCTCAACTGGCGGAAGATATATCCGCCCTGGTCGATGCCGGGCAGCGGGGGATGGTGCTCAACCTCGTGGCCGACCTGTATCCGGCCGACCTGGCCCGGCTGCTCGAACACTTGCCTTTCGAAAAAGCCCACCTCCTGTTTCACTGGCTGCCCGTGGAGCAGGCCGGCGACGTGCTGGCCGAGCTGGAAGGCGGCCTGCGTACCGGGCTTCTGGAAGAAATCCACACCGAGCGGCTGACGGAGCTCATCGACGAGCTCGATTCGGACGACGCGGCCGACCTGCTGGCCGAACTGCCCGCCGAAGTAGCGCAGCAGGTTCTACCCGGCCTGGAGGATGCGGAGGACGTACGGGAACTGCTTTCCTACGGCGAGGAAACGGCCGGCGGCATCATGGGCACCGAGTACGTGGCTGTCCGGCCGGAGATTACCGTAGCCGAGGCCACCGAAGAGGTGCGTAAGAACGCCGAAACCATCGAACACATCTACGCCCTGTACGTGGTCGATGAAGTGGAGCGGTTACGCGGTATTGTGCCCTTGCAGCGTCTTCTGCTGGCCCGGGCCAGAAGCCGCATCGGCGACATCATGGAGACGGACGTCCACGCGGTAACCGCCGAGGTGGATCAGGAAGAAGTGGCGCGCATCATGGAACGCTACGACCTGGTGTCGTTGCCGGTTATCGATACGGAGGGCCACCTGCTCGGGCGCATCACCATCGACGACGTAGTGGACGTCATCCGCGACGAGGCAGAGGAGGACATCCAGATCATGTCCGGTATCTCTACCGGTGATGAAGAGCCTTCCGACTCCGTATTCCGGATCAGCCGGGGCCGCCTGCCGTGGCTGCTCATCGGGCTCGTCGGGGCGTCGCTCTCCGGTACGGTCATCTCCGGTTTTCAGGAGGGGCTGCAACAGGCCGTCTGGCTCGCGATATTCATCCCCATCGTGACGGCTATGGGGGGCAACGCCGCCGTGCAGAGCGCCGCCATAGCCGTGCAGGGCCTCATCTCCGGGGATTTCTGGACCGGAGAGCTCATGCGACGGATCGGAAAGGAGTTTACCGTTGCCATCGTAAACGGGGTCATTCTATCCGTGCTGATCGGTTCACTTGTTTTTATTCTCGGTAACGTCGTTTCGCTCGGGGGCCACGCCAATGCCTTTCGCCTCGCCCTGACGGTCGGCCTGACGATGCTCAGTGTCATCATCGTCGCCACGACGAACGGGGCGTTCATGCCGTTTCTGCTCCGGCATCTCGGCGCCGACCCGGCCAGTGCGATGGGGCCGTTCGTTACCACACTCAACGACATCATCGGCCTGACGATCTACTTCCTGATCGCCAAACTGATTTACCTCTAGCGGCTACAGGGAGGCTTCGGCGTTCAGCCCGCGCGCGTCGTTGTACTTCGAGGGGCACTTTACCAGGATGTGCTCGGCGACGAATACGTCGCCCCGGACGTATCCATCCACCACTACCTTCTCCGCATCTTCAAAGTTGGCGGGCTTGGGGTTGTTGTACTCTACGAGCCGCACCTGCCCCTTTTCGTCCTGCATATAGAAGTGGAAAATGTTGCGTTCGCGGTCGTAGGATACCTGCCGGTCGGGGACCCACGTGCCCACGACGTGCGCTTTCGATCCGCTCCGGGCGGCCTGAGTAAAATCCATGTATCCGCCTACCTGCTGCCCGAAGTTCAGGAACAGCAAGGTCGTAAAACCGGCGATAACGGCCAGGCCGATGAGGGTTTTTGGTTTCATCCCGTGTACTGCCTTCAGGTTCAAAGCGTGGTCGATTTTTCTGAAATGCGTTCGTTCAGGCTTCGTTCCAGCCGTCTGATCTTGCGGTCCGTATTCAGGATGAGGAACAGGATGCCGAACCAGATGATGAGCACCACCGCCAGCACGACGAACAGTTTGTCCTCGGCCAGCATGGTCCGTTCCAGCGGCGTCGGCTCGGCCTGGGGAGCGGTAGTCGCCCAGATGCTGTCGTAAGCCGTAGCCTGCCCGGCCGCCGAGGCGGTAGTATCTTGCGCAAAAACGGGTTGAACGTTCATATATGGATAGGCTTTAATATTTCTGATACGCTTCCCCGGCTGTGTCCGGGAGGTCCGTGGGGCCGTTCGCGGGAAGTTTTATCAGGAGCATGTATTTCGCGGAATCCCGGGTGGAGGGTTACCATGCCGATTCGTCCCCGGTGCGGAGGCGCAGCAGGGCGAGCCGAACCCGCTGGGAATACAGCACCCAGAACAACCCGATAAACCCGATGACGGCCGGGTAAAACACCAGACGCATCCGGGGGTCGGTGATCTGGCTGAAGGCCGGATTTCCTTCCGCGCCGGGATGCAGGCTTTCCATCTGCCGGGGCAAAACGAACAGCAGGAAGGGTACGGTGCTGAAGGCGAACAGGTTGTACACGGCGGCGATGCGGGCTCGTTTGGGCCCTTCGTCTATGCCCGAGCGAAGCACGAAGTACCCGGCGTAGATCAGCACCTGAACGGCGGCCATGGATTGTTTGGGATCGAAGTTCCACCACAGGCCGGAGCCCAGGTACCAGGTAAACCGCGCCCACACCATGCCGGTCAGCAGTCCGAGCACGCCGAAAAAGACAGCCAACCGGGCTGCTTCGGCGGCGCGCACGTCGGGTTCCGGATCCCGGGCGCCGAGCGCACGGAAGGAGTGGTAGGCCGATACGAGCACCGCTGCGATGAGGGTGAACCACATCGGAACGTGGAAATACAGGTTGCGCGCCGTGTGTTCCAGGATGCGCAGCCGCGGTATGTCCATCAGGAAGGCCCCCAGCAGTACTGCCGTCATCCACAACAGCACGCCGTTTCGCACGATGGGGTACGCACGACTCGAAAATGAACCTGTAGGCATCGGAGGATTCTCAATCATTCCAGACGTAATCGAATAGCAGGACGGCGGCCGAAATGACCACACCGGCAAACCCCACGAGCGCGAGCAGCTCGTCGGTTGCCTCGCCCCAGCTTCCGCCGGTAAGCGCCAGGCGGGTGGCATTCACGACCGACAGCAGCAGAGGGGTCAGCAAAGGGAACAACAGCACCGGCAGGAGCGGCCCCCGGTTGGCCGTTCGAGCGATTATGGCTGCCAGGAATGTGGTGGCTCCGGATAGCCCCAGTCCCCCCAGGATGAGAGTCAGCGCCAAAAGTCCGGGCCGCTTTACCGTCATACCAAGCAGCACCAGAAACGCCGCGAACGCCACGAGGTTCAGCCCCAGCGTAAGCAGGCTGTTGAACAGCAGCTTGCCGGCAAATACCATGCTCGGCCGGGCGTTGAGTTGGAGCAGAAGCACCGTCCCACGTTCCTCTTCCGATATGAACGTTTGCCCCAGCCCGACAGCCGCGGCATACACGACCACGATCCAGAGCAAGGCGGCCTGCACGCGCTCCCCGATGGACTCACGGCTTACGGCGAAGAGCACCAGCAGGACGGCGCTGAGGACGAACAGAAGCAGCATGTTGACGGCATACCGACTGCGCAGCTCGAGCCGGACGTCCTTTTCGAACACCGCCCATGCCCCGTGCAACCACAACGAAATACCGTCCATGCGATTCAACCGGATAAAACCGAGCCGTGCGAAACAACGGCCGAAAACTTGACGCGAACCCGGCCCCCGATTTCGACCGGCGGGCGGAAGGCCGTATCTTCCGCCCGTTCCGGCGCCGGTTCGTTCACGAATATCCTTCAAAATGACCAAAGATAAAATTCGCGGCGCGTTGCTGGGCGTTGCCGTAGGGGATGCCCTCGGAATGCCGGTCGAGGGGCTCAGTCACGCTAACGTGCGCATGTACTACCGGGGTATACAGGGGTACGTGGATGACGAAAAGCGGCTTGACCTGAGAGCAGGGCAATGGACCGACGATACGCAGGGTACGTTCGCCCTCGTCCGCGCCCTGACGGCGGCCGGCTCCCCCGATCCTGAATCCGCTGCCCGGCGCTGCGTCGATC